>CAZXKH010000146.1:0-5591 GCA_964641385.1 uncultured Clostridia bacterium
ATGTTGAGATCAATAATATCAAACCAAGCCCTTATCAACCAAGGGTAGAATTTGATAATGACTTGATAATGCAGCTGGGTTCTTCTATACAGGAACACGGGTTGATACAACCACTGGTTGTAACAGAAATGAATGATGATTATTATGAACTGGTAGCTGGTGAGAGAAGACTAAGGGCCTGTAAAGCTGTTGGAATGGATAGGGTTCCTGTTATTATTCGTAATCTGACACAAAGAGAAAGAGCAGAGATGACTCTGGTAGAAAACCTACAGCGCCAGGATCTCAGCTTTTTTGAAGAGGCTAAGGGGTATCGAAGGTTAATTGATTCCTTTGATTTAACTCAGAAGGAACTGGCAAAGAAGATCGGGAAAAGTCAGTCCACTATTGCCAACAAGCTGCGATTGTTAAAACTACCAGCTTCTATTAAGGAAAAAATATCCAGTGGTGATGAGCAGATTCTTCTTTCTGAGCGTCATGCTCGAGCTCTGTTGCAGTTGCCGGAGGAGGATCTTCAACAGCAGGTCCTCGATCAAATTATTTCTATGGGATTAAATGTTCGTCAGACAGAGAGTTTGATTGAGGAAATGTTAAAGAAACAGAAAAAGGAAAATAAGGCTTCCAGGGGTCAGATTATAAAGGTATTTCACGATCTTCGTCTATCTTTGAATTCTATTAAGAAGACTGTACGTGAAATAAGAGAAGCCGGCTATGATGTAGATATGGAAGAGGTTGACCATTCTGACTGGATAGAGGTGAAAATTCGTTTGGGTAAGGATGGACTTCCTGATAAAAAGGAAAAATAAAATTTTGAGCTTCAAGGCAATTATTCCCTTATTGGCGGGATTTATATATATTTTGAGTTGCTCTTTTATCCTCAGGTCAGGATGGAAAGGGGGGAGCCCTGTTTAAAGAACCTCAACAGGGGTTTGATTATCAGGGGCAAGTTTGAAGAATGTGAGGTCGATTGTAAACCAAAAGGGTGGTGTTGGGAAAAGTACTACAGCAGTTAACCTGGGTGCCTGCTGGGCTCATTTTGGATTTAATGTTTTACTAATAGATATTGATCCACAGGGCAATTCAACCAGTGGGGTGGGAGTTAACAAGCAGGAACTGGATCAGAGCATTTATGATTTATTGATTGAAGAAGCTACGCTCTCACAGGTTGTGGTGGAGACAAATAGAGAGGGTCTTTATCTTCTACCTGCCACTCTTGATCTGGCTGGAGCTGAGATTGAGCTGGTATCAACTATCTCCCGTGAAATGAGGCTTAAAAAAGGGCTTGAGGATCAGCTGGTTGACTTTGATTTTGTACTTATCGACTGTCCTCCCTCTCTGGGACTGTTAACACTCAATGCACTTACTGCTTCAGAATCAGTCTTAATTCCTATTCAATGTGAGTACTATGCCCTGGAAGGGCTATCACAGCTATTAAAAACTATACGACTGGTCAGGCGAAATCTGAATCCCTGTCTGGATATTGAAGGGGTTATTATGACCATGTTCGATGCCAGAACAAACCTCTCTCAAAATGTAATTGAGGAGGTTAAAAAGTACTTTGAAGAAAAGGTTTATGAAACTGTAATACCCAGAAATGTTCGCCTGAGTGAGGCTCCAAGCTTTGGAAAGCCAGTTATTGATTATGATCGGAGCTGCAAGGGAGCAGAATCTTATCTTCAGCTGGCAAAGGAAGTGATCGGTCTTGAAGAGATCAAACAGATTGGGTAAGGGTCTGGATGCTCTGATGGCTTCTGAGGACTCTGAGGAAAGGCTACAGGAGGTTGAGGTAAATAAAATTGAGCCCAACCCCTATCAACCGAGAATAGATTTTGATCAAAACCAGCTGGAGGATCTTGCTTCCTCCATTAAAAGACATGGTTTATTACAACCTGTTATTGTTAGAAAAAAGGAGCTCAAGTTTCAGCTGGCTGTGGGGGAGAGACGCTGGCGGGCTGCAAAAATTGCTAACTTAAAACAAATACCGGCTATAGTTCAAAAAATGGGCGAAGAAGATATGATGGAGATAGCCCTTATAGAAAACCTGCAGCGTGAGGATCTTAATCCCATGGAGGAAGCACAGGCCTACCAGTCTTTAATGGATAATTTTAATCTTACCCAGGAGGAATTATCAACACGAATCGGGAAGAGTAGATCTGCAGTTGCCAATATGTTACGTTTGCTGAGGTTAAGCCCACTTGTGCAACAGCATGTTTCACGTGAAACAATATCCAAGGGACATGCCCGGGCCTTACTAGCTTTAAAGGATTTTTCTTTGCAAGAAAGAATACTTACTAAGATAGTGGAAAGAGAATTATCAGTAAGGGAAACAGAAAGGTTGGTTAAGGAGCTACAGCATCCCCCAGAAAAAGAGAAAGAGAAGGAAAAAAAAGCTTCCCCTTACCAGAATTATGAGCGCTTCTTTCGGGATATTCTGGAGACGGAAGTAAAAATTAGTGAGAGTAAAAGAGCCAGAAAAATAGTAATTAAGTTTGATAATGAGAAGGACCTCAAACGTATTTTGAATCGCATCAAAGGTTAATTTACAGACAGCGAGCCAAGTTAATTATAGCTTTTAGACAACATAAGGGGAGTTGAATGAACAGTAATGGATATTAAATCACTGCAGGAGGTCAGAGACTACAGTCCAGATCCTGCCAGGTGTCTTTTTTCGGCCAACCATGATGAAATAAAGTCAGGACTGACCACTGATATTTATTTTTTAAAGACCCGTGAAATGTTGAGAGAAGCTGAGCTGGAAAATAGAAAAGTTGTGGCTGAAGTTTTTCCCAGTCAGGCGGGTTACCTTGCTGGCATGAAGGAGTTGTGCAGTCTTCTGAGTGATAAGAGTGTTCGGCTCTGGGGATTAAGGGAAGGGCAAGCCTTCGATAAAAAGGAGGTTATCCTTCGAATTGAGGGTTGCTATGATGATTTTGGTATCTTTGAAACAGCGATGCTGGGTATTTTAGCCAGTTCCTCTGCCTGGGCAACTGCTGCCCGAGAATGTTGCCTGGCTGCTGGTGACAGGGATCTTTTATCCTTTGGTTCTCGTCATATACATCCTGCTGTGGCACCGGTAATGGAAAGAGCAGCAATAGTTGGGGGAGCTGATGGAGCCAGCTGTATTCTGGGAGCCAAATTAATGGGAACTGAACCAATGGGTACTATTCCACATGCAGCTATACTGATAATCGGTGATACAGTAAGGGCTTCACATATTTATGATCAGACTATGCCTCCTGAAGCTCCAAGAATTATTCTGGTTGATACCTTTAAAGATGAAGCGGAGGAGGTACTTCGGGTCGCTGAGTCCATGGAAGATAAGCTGGAGGGAGTAAGGCTGGATACACCTTCAGAAAGAGGAGGTGTTACACCCTTTTTGGTGAAAGAATGTAGGGCCCGTCTCGATCAGAAGGGATACAATGATGTAAAAATTGTGGTTTCTGGTGGTCTTAATCCTGAAAGGATAAAAGAGCTGCAAAAAGCAGGTGCTGATGCCTTTGGAGTTGGCAGTTATATTGCTAATGCTACCCCCATAAATATGACTATGGATATTAAAGAGGTGGAAGGAAAACCCCTGGCTAAAAGAGGAAGAATACCGGGTAGAACTGATAATAATCGCCTGCAACTTTTGCGGTAAGAAAATGATTTTTATTCAGAAGAGGTATGGTCTTAGCACTGGTAAAGTAATACCTTTCAGGAAGGGATATGAGTATGTTTCATCATTTATCCAACCTTAATCGGGAAAAGTTAACTTTAAAATTAATACCTCATTCTGAAAAACCGGTAATCTCCCTTTCATTTTCAAGGTTATTATTCTTGATCCTGATCCTTGTGGTGGTAGTTATGCAAATGGTATCCGCCACTTTGCTAATCTATAATCACTACCGCCTTCAGGAGGAGACAGAGAATAGATTAACCTTTCTCAAACGGTTGGATCAGGTACAGCAGGATAATATGAAGCTGCGCAGTAGTCTTGACTATTTGACTCAGGAAGCGCAACTGGTTAAGGAAGAGCTGGAACGATTGCAGAAACAGGATCAGCGCATCCGGGATTTGATTGAAGAATCAGAGGATAATAGTTACGATAATAAAAGTCTTGAGGATTTATATTCCTTTAGCTTTTCAGATACTTATAGTATAGATAAGGAACTTAACTATAGTTATAATGGCAATCTTCAAGACCTCTTTGACAGTAGTAGTTCTCATGCTCTGATCAATGAGGCACAGCAGACTATACGAGATTTGAAGGATATTATTCCAGCCCAGATGGAAAAATATCAGGAACTGGAGGAAGATGTCCGTCATCACCAGGCATATCAGGCTGCTCTGCCATCATTGTGGCCCCTTAAAGATGAGGGCGATTCCTATATATCTTCAGGATATGGTTACCGCCTGCACCCGGTTAATCAGACACGTCACTTTCATAAAGGAGTAGACATTGCAGTCTGGTACAATACTCCGGTCCTGGCTACGGGAGATGGAGTGGTGGAGTTTTCTGGATGGAAGGGTGGCTTCGGGAGAACGGTCATCGTTGATCATGGTTTTGGTTACGAAACTCTTTATGCACACAATCAGCGCCTGGAGGTTGATCAGGGAGAGGAAGTAAAGAGGGGAGATGTAATTGCCTATTCAGGTAACAGCGGTTACAGCACTGGTCCACATCTGCACTATGAAGTCAGGAAGGATGGTGAATCTCTAAATCCAAAAGATTTCCTTGAAGGGAGATAGATATTATTTTGTTTAGTAAAGACCGAAAGCAGAGGGGAACTAATGAAGTGGAAACAGTTGTGGGTAAAAAGACAACTTTTAGGGGAGAAATAGAAACAGATGGTTCTCTTAGAATTGAAGGGTCCTTTGAAGGGAATATTAAATCTCGAGGCGATGTTTTCATTGGCAAAGAAAGCAGAATAAAGGCTGATTTGGTGGCTAAGGATATCATTATAGCCGGCAGGGTAGAGGGTGATATTTGCACCAAGGGCAAGCTTGAAATATTACCAGAGGGTAGACTGACAGGTGATATTAAAGTATCGAGGCTGGTAATTAAAGAGGGTGCATTTTTTGAAGGACAGAGTGAGAACTATCAGGCAGCAGAGAAAAAAACTAAGAAGAGTAATGATCAAGGAAAGAAGAAGTCCAAAAAGAGTAATATGAAAGAGGGTTCTTCAAAAAAGAAGAAAAATTAGGTTATTTATAATGATTAGCTGAGAGTATTTCTATTTATTTTTGCTCTGGTAAAATTACTTTGTCCTTTGCAGTCTTTTTTCTCCAGACGCAGTAAAGTACGGTAGAGTGAATAGGCAACTAGTTCAGACATTTTCATTACCAGTGATAGCCTTGTGCTTTGCAGGACAAAGTATTCCATAAAGCCTCCAATATTAACAAAACCTGTGATCTGCATGTTTCCTATTTTAGGAAGATTTTTGTTTACCCCGCTGCCGGGATGGAGTGGTCCATTTTTAATTTGAATGTTTCCAATGCTACTCTTTCTTCCCAAGGCTGCATCGATGGCCAGGATAAAGGGCTGTCTATAATCATTCTCTATGCTTTCTTTTATCTTTTCCAGATTGACAGCATGGACTGGTTCATCTAGATTC
>CAZXKH010000147.1:0-5588 GCA_964641385.1 uncultured Clostridia bacterium
ATAATAATGTCCTGATCCTTGATTCATGGCCTGCGGAGCTGACTGCTGCCTGATTGCTGGGCAGAGCTTAGAGCTTATCGACCACAGGTCATGAAGGCCTGTGGTTTTTCTTTTTTGATTATTCTTGATGACCACAGGTATTTAAGGCCTGTGGTTTTATTTATGTAAAGGGGTGATGTTTTAAATGAGTAGTGCTTTAATCTGTCAGGGAACATGTAAATCATTTAAGAAGAACGGAGGTCTGGGTTCATTCTTTACTTCCCCCTTTAAAGAGGAGCGCAGTGAAGTAATTAAGGGACTGGATTTTCAGGTTGGGGAGGGAGAAATATTCGGTATTCTGGGCCCCAATGGTTCGGGAAAATCAACCCTGATCAGGATGATTGCCACACTGCTTTATCCCGATCAGGGAAGAATAATTGTCTTTGGCAATGATGTAAGAAGGGAGCCTCTGAAGGTCAGGAGGATGATCAACAGAGTTTCGGTGGAGGCCTCCTTCTTCAAGAAGCTCTCTGCCAGGGAGAATCTCAGCTTTGCTGCTCGACTTTATGGCCTCTCTTCCCGGGAGGCTGCAGAAAAAATTGATGAGATTCTTTCCCGTCTGGGCTTTCCCTTAAAGAGAGTTAGCTCTCCCATGGAGGACCTCTCTCGGGGAATGCAGCAGAAGGTGGCCATTGCCAGGGCTTTACTTACTTCTCCCCTTCTTTTGCTTCTGGATGAGCCCACAACTGGCCTTGATCCCAAGTCCAAACGTGATGTCCAGAACTTTATTCAGGAGCTTCACCAGCAGCAAAAAACCACTATTCTGCTAACAACCCATGATATGGTGGAGGCAGAAAGACTCTGCCATCGGGTGGCACTTATTGCTGAGGGTAAATTTGTGGCCCTTGATACCCCGGAAGGGCTCAAGAGCAGACTTAAGGGTAAGAATGGTAGTGAGCAGATTTCCATGGAAGATGTCTTCTTTGCTCTAACTGGTAAGGAAATGAAGGAGTGATTTTTATGAGTGTTTTATGGCGAGAATCCAAGGCCAGCCTGGCCTTTGTGGAACGCAATTATTATCTCTTTAAACGTTATCTGGGCTGGGAGATAGTCTTTCTGGCTTATGGAGTTGTTAATGCACTGACCATCGGTCTTATTGGTGCCTCACAGTCAGAGGAACAGATCCTGTATCTGGTGATCGGAGCCCTCTTCTGGAACTTTTTAGGGGTGCTCTTTCATCAGATCAGTGAGACTGTCTCCTGGGAGCGCTGGGAGGGGACCATCGAGTATACCTTTATGGCTCCCGTTCATCGGTTGACCCACCTTGGTGGGATGTGTCTTTTTGGAATTATCTATGGGATCATAAGAACCGTGGTGATCCTGATGGCTCTGACTCTTTTCCTTGACTTTGATTTTACCGGGGCCAACCTTGCCGCCGGGATGGTTGTGCTTACTGTGGCCAGCCTGGCCTTTATCGGGCTGGGCCTGATGGCAGCCATACTTCCCCTTATCTCTCCGGAGCGAGGGGCCCAGATGACAAATATTATTCAGGCCGTTATTCTGCTGGTTTCAGGGGTCTACTATGAGATAGAGGTCTTACCTGTATGGCTGCAGCCCCTTTCACGTCTCTCACCCGGGACCTATGCCCTGCGGGCAGCCCGTGGAGCACTGCTGGAGGGGATGGGGCTCGGTGAGCTGCGGGGAGAGCTGATGATTATTCTCCTGATTGGTGCCCTGCTTATTCCTCTGGGCTATCTCTTCTTCAGACTGGCAGAAAACTATGCCATGAAGAATGGTAAACTGAAGCGAAGTGGCTAAGATTAGGGGAACAGGGCCTTGTTTGCCAGAAAGTAAGGAGCAGATTAAAGACTTTTGAGCCTGAGCCTCTTTTTGAGCATAGTCAGATAACAGATGAGAAATACTAATTTAACAGGGGGAACCTGTCATGTATACCTATCTTCATCAAGAGCTTTCTGAAGAACGGTTGAAGGATGTTAAGAGAGATGTTAAGATCACAGCTCAAAAACCCTGTGAGGGATTGAAGGATAAAAGACTAACCTGCCTGCGACAGAGACTGGGCTGTATACTGGTTGACCTGGGGCAAAGCCTCCAGGAAAAAAGGATATAATGATCACAGTTAAAGGCCATGGAGAGAGAAATACTCTGTGGCCTGATTTTCTTAGCCTGGATTAAAGGACAGAAAAGAGATATCTAGAAGTATAGATGGAGGATGTTTTCAAAGATTATAAGCTTGTCGATAGATAAGAATAAAGCAGGAGGTGAAGCTTTCTTTATCAAATGAATATCTTCAATAAAATCAAGCAGGATCCCCGGGTACGAACCTATTTGCGCAAGGCGGATGAGCATCTGGGAGAGATGGGTTTTACCGAACACGGACTGCGTCACGCTGAGCTGGTCTCTAATATTGCCAAAAACATTATGGAACGACTTGAATATCCTGAGCGGATGAAGGAGATAGCTGCCATTGCCAGCTTTATGCATGATATCGGTAATGTTATCAATCGTGTCAATCATCCTGTTGCCTCAGCCATGATGGCCGAGAATATTCTCTATCAGGAGGGAATGGCCTTTGAGGAGATTGGGATGGTTATGGGAGCCATAGGCAACCATGATGAGGACAGTGGTGAGATCGTGAACCCTGCCACGGCAGCCTTAGTCCTGGCTGATAAATCAGATGTCCATCGCAGCAGGGTGCGGAACCCCGATCGGTCAACCTTTGATATCCATGATCGGGTTAACTATGCGGTGGAGCATTCCTTTCTGGTAGTAGATGCCGAGGAGAGGACCATTACTCTCAGCCTCAGGATTGATACTGCCCTGGTGCCATTGATGGATTATTTTGAGATTTTCCTGACCAGAATGTTGATGTGTCGACGGGCAGCAGAGGCTCTGGAGTGTGATTTTAGACTGAATATTAATGAGACCCGACTGTTATGAGTTGTTGGGAGCATGATTGACAAGCCTGATGACTACAGGTATAATAATAGGTGCATTATGATGATTAATATATGAGGAGGAAACCTTAAGTAAATGACCTGGCAGAGGCGGCAAATTTATAAGTTATTGGTAATTGTTGTGATCCTGGGGGCGGCTGTTTTTTATTTTCAGACCAGTGGCATAAACTATGGTCTTGACCTTCAGGGTGGAGTGCATATTCTGCTGGAGGCACAGGATACAGAGGAAAGACAGGTTGATCATTCAATAATGCAGCAGGCATTGACCATTATTGAGCGCCGGGTTGACCAGCTGGGTCTGACTGAACCCCTGATTCAGCAGGAGGGGGAGCGAAGGATTATTGTTGAGCTGCCCGGGGAAGAGGATCCTGAACGGGCCATTGATTTAATTGGTCAGACGGCCATGCTGCGTTTTATCGGTGAGAGTGAGCATCAGGAAGTGGTCATTGATGATGACCAGGTGGTTCCCGGTGAGCTGGTAATTACCGGTGAGCATTTAACTGATGTACAGGCCACCCGTGATTCTCGCACCAGGAACGCAGTCATTAACTTTGAACTGGACCGGGAAGGTTCTCGGATTTTTGCCCGGTATACTGCCAATAATATCGGCAATCGAATTGCCATTTATCTCGACGATGAGCTGTTGACCAATCCTACTGTCCAGAGTGAGATTAGAGGACAGGGACAGATCACCGGCTATGAAAGCCTTCAAGAGGCACAGAACCATGCTCTGCTTTTGCGAGCAGGATCTCTTCCAGTTCCACTTGAGCGGCTGGAGAGTAGAGCTGTGGGTCCTACCCTGGGACAGCTCTCTATTGACCGCTCAATAATTGCTGGACTAATAGGACTGGCCCTGGTTATTGTCTTTATGGTTTTTCTTTATAAGGGGCCTGGATTGCTGGCTGCTGTTGCTCTCTTATGCTATAGTATCTTCGTTCTGGGAGTGCTTTCAGCCCTGCAGGCTACACTTACTCTGCCAGGAATAGCCGGTTTAATCCTTTCCATCGGAATGGCGGTGGATGCCAATATAATTATCTTTGAAAGATTAAAGGAAGAGCTGCGAAGTGGTAAGAGCATGCGGGCTTCCATTGAAAATGGTTTTAAGAGGGCCATGTTAACCATTGTCGATGCTAATGTAACCACTTTGATAGCGGCAATTATTCTGGCCTATTTTGGAACAGGACCCATTAGAGGTTTTGCGGTTACCCTGAGTATAGGTATCCTGGCCAGTATGTTTTCTGCCATTGTGATCACCAGAACCATTATGGAACTTGCTTCTAAAACAGTATTGATTACATCCTTTAAGGGATCTGTGCAGAGGGAGGCTGGATGATGGATATTATCGGTAAAAGAAAAATATTCTTTGTTGTCTCTGGAATTATTATCCTGGTGGGGCTTTTATCTCTGGCCATCCAGGGTCTAAATCTGGGCATTGATTTCCAGGGTGGTGCCCTGCTGGAATTTAGCTTTGAGGAACAGGTAGCCATTCCTGAAATACAGGAGTTGCTGGAGGATTATGGACTGGAAGGGGCAATTGTTCAGGAATCCAGAGAACCGGGAGTGGAAGGGATCCTGATCAGAACTGCGGATTTGGATGTTGAACACGAGCTGACAGCAGAGCTCCAGCAGGATATTCTTGATCGCTATAGTGGCAGCAAGCTGTTGCGTTCTGCCATGGTAGGTCCTACAATTGGTGAAGAGCTGCGCAGAAGGGCCATCTATGCCCTGCTGATAGCTTCTATTGCCATTATTATTTATATTAGCTTTCGCTTCCAGTTTCGTTTTGCAGTGGCCGCCCTGATTGCCCTCA
The DNA here is from genome assembly GCA_964641385.1 of uncultured Clostridia bacterium. Classification (GTDB taxonomy): domain Bacteria; phylum Bacillota; class Halanaerobiia; order CAZXKH01; family CAZXKH01; genus CAZXKH01. Next base: position 4,765 of record CAZXKH010000147.1, read on the forward strand.
TCCACGATGTTTTAATCGTGGTTGGCTTCTTTTCACTGCTGAGACTGGATATTGATACTGCCTTTGTGGCCGGACTATTGACCATCATGGGTTATTCTATTAACGACAGTATTGTAATCTTTGACCGCATTAGAGAGAACATGAAGTATGCTAAAAAGGAATCCTTTATCCAGCTTTCCAACCGGGCGGTGGTTGAGACACTTCCCCGCTCGATCAATACTTCTGTTACTACTCTGCTGGCTGTGATAGCCGTGCTTGTCTTTGGTGGGCCCTCCATTCAGCTCTTTATGCTGACCCTTCTTATTGGTATTCTGGCCGGTGCCTATTCTTCTATCTTTGTGGCCAGTCCTATCCTGGTGGAATGGTCACTGCTGCAGGATAAAAAAAGGTTTGCTGAAGGCTAAAAAATGAGGCTCTGAGCATTATTGTCTGAGGGGAGCTGTATCGGGCTGCCAGCTGACCTCTTTTGGATTTTTTTAAGGGACTTCTAAAAAAATGACTGAAAGGAGAATTAGCTATGAGCGATGTTTTGCGCAGGCTTCTCTTTACCGGTCTTGGAGCACTGGTTATTACCAAGGATAAAATGGAGGATATGGTCTCTGAACTGGTCTCTGAGGGTGAAATATCAGAGGAAGAGGGCAAAAATATTGTCAATAACTTTGTTTCAAGGGCCAGGGAAGAAAGGGAGAAGATTGCTGATCGGGTTAGATCAGAACTGGAGAAACAGTACGGTTCAGCCGGACTGGCCTCCAAAAAAGAAGTAGAGAAGCTGCGGCTGGAAGTTAGAGATCTGTCGGCAAAGGTTAGGGAGTTAAAGCAACAGC
>CAZXKH010000148.1:0-5562 GCA_964641385.1 uncultured Clostridia bacterium
TCATGATCCCCGGTGGGGAGATGAATTCAATCAGCTAAGAAAAATATATTGCCAGGAGCTGGGAGATTTGCTTATCTCAGTCGAGCATGTAGGTAGTACAGCTGTTCCAGGACTGGCCGCCAAGCCGATCATTGATATCGATCTGGTGATCTCTTCCTATGATAGTTTTCAGCTGCTAAAAGCAAGATTAATGGCACTTGGTTACTTTCATCAGTGCGATCTGGGTATAGAAGATCGGGAGGCCTTTGGCAGAAAGCATAACCGGGTACCGATTACTGAGCAGAAGAGGGTCTGGCTTGAACACCACCTCTATGTCTGTCCCAAGGAAAGCCAGGAGCTAAAGCGTCACCTGGCCTTTAGGGATTATCTTTGCAGAAATGATGAAGAATCTGTAAGGTATGGAGAACTAAAAAAGTCGCTGGCAATAAAGTATCGAAACCATCGTGAGGCCTACACTGAGGGTAAGAGTAATTTCATCCAGGGGATTCTGGATAATATTTTATAGCGTGATAATGATAGTGGAGAGTGTCCCTTTAAAAACAGGGCAGTGAGGGATGAATATTCCTAAAGAAGATTGCTGCAGGCCCTGGTATTGTTTCCATATTCCCTTCCTTAGGTCGATAATCTGCCTTCCTTTTACTTCAAGATAGATGCCTGCTGTGATGGATGGCATCCTGCTCTTAGCTCCTTGCCGGGTGAGTGGGCCAGTGGGTAAGATTTTTCTTGACAAATAATATTGACTGTGATAATATATCAATAAATAAGTAATTACTTATATTCTTAAAGAAGGCTTGCTGGTAATTGAGTTGAAGTTAAGGTGAGCAGGGGGGGGTATCAATTCTTTATGAATGATTATGAGGCGATTAGAGTCAATGAGCTGACCAAGTACTACGGTGATTTCCTGGCAGTTGACAGTATATCCTTTATGGTTGAGAGGGGAGGATTTTTTGGTTTTTTAGGTCCCAATGGAGCCGGTAAGACAACTACCCTTAGAATACTGACCGGTCTTTTGCCACCAGATGGTGGAGAGGCAGAAATTATGGGCTATAATATTCAACACCAATCATCAAGGGCTAAAGAGAACATGGGTATTGTACCTGAAACATCCAATACCTATCTTGATCTTACTGCCTGGGAGAATTTGATGCTGATGGGCAGGATGTATGGAATGGATCGAGAAGCAATCAGTTCCCGCGCAACCAGGTTGCTGAAGATCTTTGAACTATATGATCATAGAGATCAGAAAACCATGGAGTTTTCCAAGGGTATGCGCCAGCGGATAGTGCTCTGCTCTGCCCTGTTGCATGATCCCAGTCTATTGTTTCTTGATGAACCTACCAGTGGTCTGGATGTTAAGAGCACACGCCTGATCAGGGAGATTCTTGTACAGCTGAACAGTGAAGGCAAGACTATTTTTCTCATGACTCATAATATAGAAGAGGCCAGCAGGCTCTGTAACAGGGTAGCAATAATCAATGAAGGACAGATTGCTGCCATCGATACACCTCAGAATCTGCGTCAGACCATTCAGAAGACAAGATCCCTTGCGGTTACCTATGATGAAAATGTTACAAAAAAAGAGCTGGAGTGGCTTCATCAGCTGCCAGCAGTAAACAGGGTGGAGTTTGTGGGGGATACAATCAGACTTTATACTCACAAAGCTCATCCTGCCCTTTCTTCCTTGATTAAAAGAAGTGAAGAGGAGGGGCTTCAGGTTAAGTCAGTCAATACCCTTGATCCAAGTTTGGAGGATGTGTTTGTTCGTCTTACAGAAGGAAAAGATAATGACCAGTTAAATAGCTTAGCAAAGGGGGAGTAAGGAAATGTCAGTCACAGTTATTAAACTCAGATTAATACAGCTGGAGGCAGTGACCTGGAAGAATGTAAAGATTTACTATAATGAAGCTCCTGTCCTGATCTTTGGAGTTCTTTTTCCCTTTTTTATATTTCTGGCCTTTGCTCTGGGCAGAGAGGTGGGTATTGGGCAGCTGATACCTGGTCTTCTGGGGATTACTATCTTTTTTACCGGTTCTTCAGTGGGCCCCTTTATTACCCCCTGGGAGACAAGGACCAGAACCCTGGAGCGCCTGATCTCTACTCCTGCCCCCTTTTACCTGATTATACTGGGAGATATAATGGCTGGTTTCTTTTTTGGGCTTCTTCTTTCCACAATTCTTGTTATAGCAGGAGTCCTGGGGTTAGGCCTGGAGATTAGAACCATATCACTGTTGTTTTTGACAATCATTCTGGGTTCCTTTTGCTTTGCATCTTTGGGCAGTCTCTTCTCTGCCCTTCCAACCGATAAGCCGGCCAATGTGATGATGTTGTCAAATCTGGTCCGCCTGCCACTGCTCTTTATTAGTGGGGTCTTTGTCCCACTGACTGAGATGCCAGTCTGGGCACAAAGGATTGCATATATGTCACCACTTAGCTATATTGTCGATCTGCTTCGTTATTCATTTGGTGGAGAAAACTATTTTGCCCTCTGGTTTAATCTGTTAATTACTGTCTTTTTTGCTGCCTTAATTCTTTTTGTTGCTATCAGCTGGCATCAGCGCAGTCTATTGAAACGGATATAATCAATTTTTATCATTAGTAGAAAGGCTTATGTTTGAGATTAAATCGGCAGCAAGCCAGATGGGTTTAAGGGGGCCGATAATTGTGATGATATTGAGAACTTCCGTAAGGATGATTTCTTTGCCAGGACTTATTCAGTAAGTGTCATAATATTTTGCCAAAAAAGCCCCGCCCTTGAAATTAGGGCGGGGGACTCTCTGTTTTCGGACCTTTATATGATGTGTAAACTATGCAACAGGGTATCTAAGGTTTTAGTTGTTTTTTGAAGATACATTATTATGACTGGGGAGGTTTAAACCTACAGGACGTTATCTGACATTTGTTGCTAAGGTCTATTATTGTTAATTGAATAAAACATTAGATAAGATAACTGCTTATTTTTTGTAACTGGAGAAGTATTATTTTCAAGCCAAGTTGTTAGTTCTGTTTTTGAGATTTTGCCTGATGATAACAGGATTATAATTTTATAAGTATCTTTTTCTGTAGCGGTAATTTCATAGCTATTTTTTTTGTAGAAATACATCCATGGAGACCAGAAGAATTTTCAGGAAAATATCAGAGATGCTTCCGCATTTCAAACTAAATATTAGCTATTGTGGAGTATTATTTCTGTCAGAGACTCCTGGAAGATCATAAGTCTCTGGCTAATTATGATCAGCCTTTTGTGTCTTTAATAAAAGTCCATGAAACCTGAACTGTTGTTACAATTCATACAGGGCATTGTTAAGCCATAGGTGCACTGGTTGCAATTATCACAGTGCCATTCACTATTATCTCTGCAGGTTTTGCAGATTTCGCAGTGCCAGGTGCAATTATCCTGTACCACTTCTCCCCAGCAAAAAGAATACCAGTATAGTTCATCACAGCCACTACATTCATACATACTGACTAGTTCTTTTAGTGCTACTTGTTCACACTCACAGGGTAGCTCAAGCTTTTGGTTTAATTCCTTTTTCTGTAAAGATAGATATGTATCAATATTATGCAGAGTACAGAGGGTTAATTCTTCAATTTCTTCTAAGCTTAAAGTATTAAGAGGATTTTCGCAATCAACACATCCACAATGCTCATCACATGGTTCATTGTTCTTTCGACAGCTACAGCGGTAATCCTTACATCCTCCCTTACAGTTGCAGGAAAAATCCTTCTCCATTTTAGTTGTCCCCTTTTTTAAGAAATATTTAGATGCCCTCTTAATACTTAAAATATTTATTATTAATATTCTTCATCAATTTTTTTATTCCTTTATTATGTACATGATTGCTCTAATTGTTGGGGGCGGTGTTTATATATGCCATGGGAATCATATCTTCATTTTAGAAAAAAATATAATTATAAAGTGATCAGATTAATAGAGCTATTGATCGAAGACATAGGATGCCATATAATATAACTATATCCAGGAATAGTTCCTCCAGTGAAGGGAATGATTGTGATGCAAAAAGAAGAAATCAATGGCAGCACACAGCTCTTATGCCTGCTTGGTGATCCGGTGGAACACTCTCTATCTCCTCTGCTGCATAATAGTGCCCTGGAGAATCTGGGGTTAAATTATACCTATTGTGCCTTTAAGGTCAGGGGGGAGCAACTAAGGGAAGCTATTAATGGAGTCAGGGCTCTGGGCATTAAAGGGGCTAATATAACTATACCCCATAAGCAGCGAGTGCTTCCATTATTAGATCATCTTTCTCCTGATGCTAGAAAGATTGGAGCAGTAAATACTCTTCTCAACAGGAGAGGGGTGCTTCTTGGCTTTAACACTGATGGTGATGGTTTTGTTGAATCATTAAAGAGAGAGGCTAACTACCAGCTTCAGGGAAAACGAGTTGTTCTGCTGGGTGCAGGGGGTGCTGCCCGGGCAGTAGCCTTTAGTCTGCTGGAGGAGTGTGTCTCTAGCCTGACCCTGATCAACAGGGGAGAAAAGAGGCTGGAGTTATTACTTAGTGATCTAAAAGGGGAGACTCCTTCCTCTGAATTAAAGGGTTTTACTCTTAAGGATTTTAGTCCCTCATTGCAGCTGCAGGAAAGCGATATCTTAATCAATGCTACTTCTGTTGGAATGAGTTCTGAAGAGGGACAGCCTCCACTGGTTAAAAGAAAAGATCTACATCCTGGTTTAATGGTGGTTGATTTAGTTTATAATCCGCTTCAAACTAATTTGCTCAGAGAGGCTGAGAGGGCTGGAGCGAGAACTTTTGGAGGCTGGGGGATGCTTCTTTATCAGGCTGTAATGGGCTTTAAAAAGTGGACCAGATTTGAGCCACCGGTAGAGGTTATGAAAGAGAGGCTTCTTCACAGGCTTAAGGCTTATGAAGATGGTTCTGGTAGATAAAGATTTTTATAAATATTTGTCTCAACATAGATAATAATGGATATATTAAAGGTTTTAAGGGCAGGAAATCATAGCTTATATATAGAACTATTTATATTGAAGAAATAGTGAAATAATGGCAATTAATTAAGCATTACATGGAGGTTATACAATTTGAAACAGTTTGAAACTGAACCTCTGGGAAAGCTTTTGGTTAGATTTAATTATATTAGTGAAGAGGATCTTAAAGAGGCGCTTGAGATGCAAAAAAACTCATCTCTGCGCCTGGGAGAGCTGCTGGTCAAGCATAATTATATTTCTGAGGATGATTTAGTGGAAGCTTTGGAGTTCAAACTTGGTATTCCACATGCTGATCTCTCCAAATATGTGCTGGATCCAGAATTGATTAAATACATTCCAGAGAAAATTGCCAAACGCCACAAAGTTGTTCCCCTGGAAAAAAAAGGCAACCGGCTGAAGGTGGCTATGATTAATCCTGTTGATGTATTGGCTATAGATGATATTAAAATGTCCTGTAATATGGATATTGACGCACTAATTGCCACTCCCACCGATATAGATAATGCCATTCAGCAGATCTATACCATGCAGGATGCTACGCTGGAGGTTATGGAGAGCTTTGATGAGCGAGAGGCCGCTGAGGAGGAAGAAAA
>CAZXKH010000149.1:0-5539 GCA_964641385.1 uncultured Clostridia bacterium
GGGAGACAGCACTCTACCTTCTTTCCCTGGCCTTGAAAAAGGAGTGACTTTTATAGAGCATGAATGAAATCTATCTGGTACTGTTAATTATCTTTATATCTCTCTTTACCTGCTCTCCTTCAATAGAAAGTGCTATGGCCTCTAACCCTGAGCGGGAGGAGATAAAGATCCTTCTTCTGCACGGCTTTTATCGTGATGGCAGTGATATGGTGACCCTTAAGGAGTACTTGGAGGAGATGGGGTATCAGGCAACAGCTCTCGATCTGCCCTTAACCTTTGATGAGCTGGAGGATAGCAGCCAGCTCCTCGAAGAAAGGATTGATCAGCTGGCTGTGGATTTGTCTCAGGGAGAGAGGATAGCACTGGTTGGTCACAGCACAGGTGGGCTGGTCATCAGGCATTATCTGCAGCGGTCTGAGAAGACTGATCTTATTGGGAACTGTGTGTTAATTGCCACCCCCAATCAGGGAAGCAGTCTGGCAGGAACTGTAGCCGGAATCTCCAGTACCTTTGTGGATTATTTTGCCACTCTTGATTCAATTAGCCCGGAGAGGGTGGCAGAGACGGAGCTTTATCAGCGGGGAGAGGTGGCAGTAGGAGCAATTGCCGGTAACAGTGAGAGCCTGGTAACCAGCAGACTGCTGGAGGATGAAAACGATGGTCTGGTGGAGGTCAGTTCTGTGAAATATGATGGCCTGGAGGACTTTATTGTTATTCCCTACAGTCATCAACGGATACACTATCAGCCATTGACGGCTCAGCTGGTTGACAACTTTTTGCGGCAGCAGAGTTTTGTGGCTGATTGAAAGAAAAACTATGTTGGTCAATTCATGAGTAATCACGTAAATAAACACTGAAATTAATACATTCTATATCATGGAGAGGATGTTTTCCTTGGAGCCAGCTATGCTCTTTGTAACTGCCTTTGTCGTTGGTCTCTCAGGGGCCATGGTTCCGGGACCACTAACTGTTGTTTTAACCAGACATGCCCTGCGTGGTGGCCTAAGGGCCGGTCCTCTTATAACCCTGGGCCATGGACTGCTGGAGGCCCTGATTGTGGTCCTGCTACTCTTTGGGCTGGACAGTCTGCTGGCCCGTGATCAGGTGGTGGGTATTATTGGTTTAACAGGTGGGCTGGTCCTAATCTGGATGGGCTCAGGTATTTTCCGTTCTCCCGGCACTCCTCCCAGTCTGGAGGAGGAGAAGGAGAATGAGGATCAGGGGCCCGGATCATTTCTGGCCGGTATGGTTGCCACGATCAGTAACCCTTACTGGTTCTTATGGTGGGCAACTGTAGGGGCCACCTATGTGGCTCTTTCCCGGGAGCAGGGAGTACAGGGGGTGCTTCTTTTTTTCAGTGGCCATCTGCTGGCTGATTTTGCCTGGCTGATGCTTTTGGCCCTGGCGCTGGTGACCGGCAGGAGATTCTTTACTGACAGAATATACCGTGGAGTAATGAAGTTTTTGGGCCTGATGCTGGTGATACTGGCAGGTTACTTTATCTGGTCCGGGCTTCAATTTCTTGGTTTTGTACAGCTTTAACTGATTTTTGACCTGTGTTTATAACTATCGATGGGAGGAACTGTACTGGCAAGAGACTACAATAGAATTCATCTTAACTGGCCACAGGGTTCTATCTCTCGGAAGGATCAAGTGAGGGGGAATCAGGGTGGCTTCTTTTATTGGTTTGGTAGAGAGAAAATTTGGATTAAAGGCAGGAAAGGGAGGGAGGTAAAGATGGAAGGTCAGTAAAGCAGTTGATATCGGTGAAAAATTATATCTTTCCAGTGTTCAAGACGGCTTTATAGACGATGATGGAGATGGGAGCCAGAATTATTCCTTTAATTCCCAGCAGAGTAAAGCCCAGATAGAGTCCCAGGAGCAGGATAACAGGGTGGACTCCAATATTGCCCCCCAGGACCCTGCTTTCAAAGACGTAGCGAACACTAATACACATGATGTAGGCCAGAAAGACCATGATGGCCCGTGGTGGATCAAAGAAAATATAATAGATGATCAGAGGCCAGAGTATGCCCCCAGGACCAACGACCGGGATAATATCCAGTATTCCACAGAGCAGGGCCAGAAGCATGGCATAATAAAAATCAAGCCTGAAAAACAAGAGGGCAGTAATGATGGTGGTGATGGTCATAATTGAGAGCTGTACCCGCACATAAGTGAGGATATCCTTTATCATTTCTGCCTGAGCCTGGTCTTCCAGCTGGAGTTTGGCCATGATGTAGTCGATGATTAAATACTTGTCCTTGCTTAAAAAGAAGGCTGAGAGAACGGTGAAGATAATCATGATAATTAGGATGGGAACCCTAAAGGTAATATCAAGCAGCCCCTCAGGTATCTGGCTTAGAATGTCATTTCCCCATTGGTAGAGGTTGTTAATGTTCTGCTCGGCAATATCGATTACTATCTGGGGGGCATGCTCAAAAAAATCAGATTGTCTTATTATGGCCTCGTCAATGAGGTGTATGATCTGCTCTCTGTATTGAGGCAGGTACTGTGAGAGACTAATTAATTCCTCGACCACATAGGAGATGACAACTGTTGCCAGCATAATGATTATAATTACAACCACTGCTATCATCAGCAGGGAAGTTACTCCCCTTGGGAGCCTGGGGATTTTCTTTTCCAGTAAGCTGACTGGTTTATCAATTACAATTACCAGGATTATTCCCAGGGTAAAGGGGGTTAGGGTAAAGAACATCAGGTATAGAAAGACTGCAATGGCAATCAGAACAGCTATTCTTAAGCCTGTTTTTTTCCAGTCAATACTTATCATCTGGATGGGTTCCACCTCATTATAAAGATACTTAAATGCCCAAACACAGGCAAAAATTATTAATATTTATCAGGTTACTTAACTGCTTCAAAGAGATCTGACATTAACAATAATATACATAAATATCATTATAATTGTTATTATATCACTGGTGGTTATTCATTGCAACAGCTTGAGATATAAAGCATTTGCCCCTCTATCCAGCAAGCAATACTTAATTATCTGGAAGAGGGGCAAGTATCAGTTGAGTTATTTAATATTTTAAGCGTCTAACAGCTTAGAGGGGCAAAAAAGAGAAAAACTGTGCAATTACTCCACCCAGCAAAAAGGCTGAGCTGGTGGTAAAAAGCAGTACTATAATGGACATCTTCAGGCTAAATTCACGGGCCAGGGTAGCAATCATGGCGATACAGGGCACATAAAAGAGAGCCACAACGGCACCGGTGAAGAGCTGGATGGTTGTCAGCTCCATTTCCAGCAGGGGAAGAACGGCCAGTTCCCTGCGCATAATACCCAAAAGCAGTGGCCCTGCTGCCTCCTGGGGCAGCTTTAGCCACCCAGCTACCAGTGGACTCATCAGGCTGCCCAGCATGACCATGATACCAGTTTCGTAAAGGACTGCTGCCACAGCAACAGCTCCTACCATGGGTAGAGCACCATCAAAGATAAAGTTTTTAAACCTTATCCAGAGTTTTTTAAAGAGTACTTCTTTTCTGGGAGGTAACAGATCAGGAATCTCTTCCAGGGTGATGGGAGTAGAACCGGGAAGTATAAGGTCAAGCATAAAGCCTGCAGCTGCAAGTGCCAGAAAGGAAAGCATAAAGACAGCGATTACTACGGTAATCGATTTTTCAGCCAGAAGGGAGATAAAGGCACCACTCTGAGCAATACAGGGCACTGCCAGTGAGATCATTAAGGAGATCATTATTCTTTCCTTTTTTGAACTAAGGGCTCTGGTAGCAAGAATACCAGGTATGCCGCAACCATAACCAAGTAAGAGGGGAATAATATTTGAACCCCTCATTCCTATTCTGTTTAAGAGTCCATCAAGGAGTATTCCCAGGCGGGGCAGGTAACCACTGTCTTCCATCAGGCTCAGGGCCAGATAAAAGGAGAGAACATAGGGCATTACCAGGGCAAAGGGCCATTCGATGCCCTTAATCAGAAAACCGTAATCACCGATCAGTATTCTCTGTATTAATCCCTCTGGTACCAGGTAGATGACGGCTCCTTCAATTAGTGGAAGCAGGAGCTGAGTAAAAAGGGGCAGGAGAAAAAACTGTCTAAGTCCCATCCCCAGGCCAATGACCAGTCCGAAAATTAATAATAACCCCAGTCCCGCCAAAGGTAGTCCGGGCCAGGGTTGGACTAAGAGATCTCCCAGTGGAGTACTTTCATCACTGGTACTCTCTCTCTTTTGAACCAGCTGGGTTAGTCTTTCAGCCTCCTGCCAGCTGGCAGGAGGGGTTTTTTTGTCCCTTCTTTTCCTGGGGCTGGAGATGATCTCTTCTGCTTCCTTTTTCAGTTCCTCCAGGCCCTCTCCGGTAATGGCTACAGTTGGAATTACCGGCAGCTTAAGTTCCTCAGTCAGCAGCCGGGTATCAATAATATATCCCTTCTCAGCTGCCAGGTCTGAGCGGTTAAGGGCTACTACAGTGGGGATTCCTCTTTCTAAGATCTGCAACAGGAGATAGAGACTGCTCTCAAGGTTGCTGGCATCAACCACACAGATAATAGCTGCTGGATTGCTGTCCAGCATCTTAACTGCTACCTCTTCTGCCTGGTTGGTGGCATTAAGGGTATAGGTACCGGGAACATCGATTAAGGGATAAGAGCCTGAGCTAAGAGTGGCAGTGCCGGCGGTATATGCTACTGTAGTGCCGGCATAATTGGCCATACTAACATTAAGGCCTGTCATTAAATTAAAAAAGACGCTTTTCCCCACATTGGGAGGCCCCATTAGCAGGATTTTATTATTTAAATTATTGATTTCTGTATCCTGGTGCTCTGAACAGTTCACTATACAATCTCCACCACTCTTATACTGCGAGCAAGATTGAGGCCCAGGGCCACCCTTCTCCCTTCAACTTCAGAAACAACAGGGCCTCCAAATCTTTCCCTGGCCCTAATCCGTATCCTTTTTCCCGGTCTTACTCCCAGGGGAGCCAGCAGTGGTTGTTGGGGGGTGGAGGTTATAATTCCCTCCTGTCCAATCTTCATTTCATCCAGTGTGTTCTCTCTCTCTTCTCTGTTTAAATAATCTACTTTAAGTTGGGCATTCATATTATTTCATCCTCTCTTCTCTCCTGTGGTAGACAGGTCTTAGTGTTGAATAAAAGAGAACGATCAAAGGTCTGCATTTCCTGTTTAACGGCTGCCAGGGGTCTAATCTCTCCTGGTATAAAATCATAAAGCTTTTTAAATTCTTCCCGGGGCTGCCTGAAGACGAAACGATAGTCATCCTCAGCTCTCTGCAAGAGCTGTTTAAGTATTTCCAGCTTGGGTTCAGCCTGGAGAGCAACTACAGCTACATTATAGGAGAGGTCTATCCTCTGAGAACCATCAGCCTCCAGAAGCCTGATCTCATCCCTAAGCCCCAGCCCTTCCAGGCAGACTTTTGCCTTCTCCAGTGATTGGGGATCACGGTCAAGGGCCAGCACACTTGCTCCTGTAAGTCTGTGAATCAGGATGGCGGTAAAGGGAATGGCTCCACAGCCGATATTCAGTACCCGGTCCCCGGCATCT
>CAZXKH010000150.1:0-5505 GCA_964641385.1 uncultured Clostridia bacterium
GAAAGCGATACTGAAAAAGGCTTTTCATCATTGGTTCAGCATCGGCCAGAGCAACCAGTACATTCCGGATATCTCCCGGTGGCAAAACACCAAACTGGTGGCGAAGTCTACCTGAACTCCCACCATCATCAGCCACGGTCACAATGGCAGTAATATTACTGGTGTAATCCTTAAGCCCCCGCAGCATGGTGGAAAGACCGGTACCGCCTCCAATAACAACTACTCTGGGTCCTCGCTGCAGATGTCTGCTCTTATACACCCTGTTAACCAGTTCTTCATCCCTTTCTGGAATTAAAACCTCCAGCAGTGATGAAACAAGGCGCTTAATAGCCAGAAGAAAGAGCAGACTACCAATTGCAATTAAGAAGAAGCCCAGAAAAAGAGTAACCGGTGTGCCGCCCTGCTGAACCAGGGGTTGGATAAACACCGAAAAAATGTTATCGGTCAACCTCAAAAACCTCTGACCCAGAAAGATAATCAAACCTGATATTACCAGAAAAAAACCCAAAAGACAGAGCAGAAACCAGCGTTTGACCTTCATCCCCGGATAAAGCCACTTCAATAAATCAATCATTTTTAGCACCCGGTTTCTTCAATCATTAACCCTGACCCTTCTCTATATCTCTATGCTCAACATAGAGCGGATAACTTTTTTGTTTTAAAAAATCAACAAGCCCTTCGATGGCTGCCACTGAACGATGCCGACCACCGGTACAGCCAACAGCAATCTTGAGATGACTCTTCCCTTCGCTAAAATAATGGGGCAGCAGAAATGCTACTAACTCCTCAAGGCGGGAGAAAAAACTTTCGCAAACTGGCCAGCGATAGAGATAGTCCTGTACTTCCTGATCCTTGCCACTCAAATGCTGCAGGGTTGAAACATAATTGGGATTGGGTAGAAAACGAACATCAAAGACCAGATCGGCATCCATGGGCAGCCCGTACTTAAAACCAAAGGAGACCAGAGAGAGACTGAGCGGCCTGAGATCATCTTCCACCAGAAAGCTTTCCCGTAATTCATCCTTTAATTTATGAACTGAAAGCCCGGTAGTATCAATAATCTTGCTGGCCTTACCCTTTAACTTTTCCAGCAGACCCCTCTCCTTGCGAATGGCATCAAGAATACTGCCCTGAGCCTCGAGGGGATGGCGCCTTCTGCTCTCCTTATAGCGATTGATCAGGGCTTCCTCTGCTGCCTCCAGAAATAGAATCTGATAGTTAAAACCCATCCTTTCCAGCTGGCGAAGTTCCTCCTCTAAGTTGGAGAAGAAGCTGCCTCCCCTGATATCAATTACCAGTGCCACCCTGCTGACAGTTCCCTCTGAACGAGAGCAGAGCTCGGCAAACTTGGTGATCAGAGCTGGAGGCAGATTATCCACACAGAAGAAGCCAGAATCTTCAAAGATTCTCAGGGCAGCAGTCTTACCAGCCCCCGACATCCCGGTTATGATTAAAAACTGCAGCTCAGTCAAGTTATTTTAACTCCTTTTTGATTGAATTTAAGTGGCCATTAATTGCTTCCACAAAAAAATGTCTCTTCCTGCCCGAGAGCTAATCTTCCTGAATCTCCTCCAGCAGTCTTGCTGCTTCCTCATGTTCAGGATTCATGCGCAGAGTCTTTTCCAGCTGTGAAATGGCAGCCTCTCTCATATCCAGTTTATGATAGGCCCGGGCCAGGCTGAAATGAGCCGCCACATAATCAGGATTGGCCTCGATGGCTTCCGAATATCGAGCCATAGCCAGGTAGGGCTGTTCTTCAAGCATAAGATCACCAAGGGCAAGATAGGCATTGGAATATTGAGGGTTATATTTCAGTGTCTTCTGGTAATAGTTTCTGGCCTCATTTAACTCTCCCAGTTCTTCATAGATGCGTCCCAGATAGAAATAGGGCAGATAGGTACTGGGATTGATCTCAACCGCCTTCTTAAGGCTATCAATGGCCCCGTCATACTCCTCCAGCTGATAGAGATATATCCCATACTGCTGCCGCAGTGAGGCCTGGCGAGGAATATTATTTATGGCCTGCCGGTACATATCTTTAAATTTAGCTACCTCCCCGATTTGATAGTAAATATCCCCCAATTTAACCATCAGGCCCGGCTGATCCGGATTAATGTTCAGGGCCTCCTTTAAGTGTTCAGCAGCACGTTTCTCCTCTCCCAGTTCAAGATAAACATTGGCCAGGCCGCTGTGGTAGATAGCCGAAGTTGGCTCTCTGAGCAGGGCTCTCTGGTAATTACGCTGAGCCAGCTGGTATTCATCCTTTGTGCTGTAGGCAGAGGCCAGGTGTCCATAAAGACAGGCAGTATCAATACCCATCTCCCGGGAACGTTCCAGTTTCTCCACTCCCCTTTCAATATCATCCTGGTCCCAGCGTCCATCAACATTAAGGTAGACCTCACCCCAGATGAAATAGAGGTAGCCATGATCAAAACCCAGAGATTTCATCTTATCATGTGCATCACGGGCACCGGAAAGGTTACCCTGTTTAAAGTAGGACATTGTCTGGTAGTAGGAGGCATCTGCCAGGTAGTCATCACCAAGATCAATAACTCTATTAAAGAGTTCCACCGCCTGGGAGTAATCTGCCTCAACATAGGCCTTCATACCCTCTAAAAAGAGGTCATCAGCATCAATAGCAGCCCACGCATTAAAGGATAGTAAGAATATGAACATTAAAGTCAAAACAAAGACTCTCTTCATCAAGTAACCCTCCTGTAATTTTGTGCAAGCACCAGTTTTTTTTAGACAGTAAGTTTTCTAAGTTCACCACTGAGACCACAAAATTAAAAACTTATCTTCCCCGTCACACAACCCTAAAAAGAAACCATCAGCTGAAGTAAGTCATTACACAGGTGCGAAACAGAGGACCGGCAGGGAGATAGAAACTTTCTCCACCACCAGTCCCTAGATTAATTTATCTGTAACCATCCCTGGAAAAAGGGCTCCTGTTATCTTAATTCAAGATCTATGCCGGGATTCCTGCTCCCGAAGAGAAGGATACTCTCTTTTTTTAGATCAGTCCATCGATCACGGCAGTATATTCTTCCACCAGACGTGAAGCCTCTTCAGGAGAGGGGGCCTCAGCATAAACATGGAAGAGAGGTAATTCACCGTCAGGAAGGATCAGGGTCCAGCCCTCAGCATGGTCGATTCTCACACCATCGATCAGCTCCAGTTCTTCACTCTCCCTTTCTTCAACAATGCTCCTCAAAACCCTTCCCTTTTGTTGAAAGGCACAATCAACCTTTTCTTCAGCTCGATAAAAGGGAGGTATGGACTCTGCAAGCTCCTCCAGGGTAATATCCTCCCGGGCTAAAAAGAGTAAAAGCCTGATCAGTAGAACATTTCCATCCCTGATGGGGCAGTATGGATTCTCTGTACCCTGAAGTTTAAAGTGTTGACGAAGCACCTGATAATGATGGGCACCGGTTCTGGTAACAGCTACACCCTCTGCCCTGGCCAGCCCATCGATGACAGCAGGAGCTGTTACCGGAATCACCAGTTCCTTTACTCCCTCTTCCAGCAGGAGTAGAGAGAGGATCACCTCCAGCCGATCTTCATCAATAACCCTTCCCTGATGTGTAATCAGGGTCAGCTCCTCACCTCCCTGATCCATAATCAGGCCCAGATCAACATCACTCTCTCTCACCATGGAGGCTATGCGATCCAGCAGTCGTTCCCGCTGATGAAAATCCTGCCCAGAATCTCCCCCAGGACTTGAAATCATCTCTACTCCCAGAGGTGAAAAGAGTTCTCTTAAGATCCGGGATGAATCCCGGTCACTGGCCGAATATATAACCCTAAAACCCTCTTCAGCCAGTCTGTCCTCTGCCATCTCCTCCAGCCCTGAAAGATATTCCCTCTCCATATCCCTGCGGAAAATGGGGGTTTTGATTTCCTCCAGGGGAGCACGCTTAAAGGCACCACGATCGAAGATTCTTTCCACCTTGCGCTCTCTGGCTGTAGTGAGGTTAATGCCCTGCTCATCGAAGAACTGGATCAAAATCTCCTCACCCTTGCTGGAGTTAAGCTGAAGATGAACACCACCACTAACAGGAAGGGAGCGAATGGAAGCCCTGGTTACTGGCAGGTTCAGAGGACCACAGTTAATGATCTGACTGCCAGTGGAGAGAATACCGGCCTGCAGCGCATGAGCTAAATTCTCTGAGACGGGGTAGCTGTCAAAGGAGAGGATGAAGCTTTTTTTCTCGGGAAAGAGAGAGGCAAAAGCACTGCCCAGACGGGCTGCAAAATCAGGCGTCAGCTCCAGGTTGGCCCTGCCCCTGGCTCCATGACTGCCAAAGAAGCTGCGGGCATAGTGCTTGCGCCAGACAAGATGCTGAGAAAGGGTACTGCGTGGAGCAATACTCTTTTCCGGCCAGACCCGTACCCCGGCATTGATGGTGGCATAAGAACCAACACTGACCCTGCTGCCCAGCACCACGTCATCGGTTAGATTAACGTGTTCACCCAGGGTAGAGTTTCCTGCCAGGATAGAGGCTGTAACCTCAGAATAGGCCCCCAGATAATTGTTCTGCCAGAGAATGGAACGCAGGATATTAGAACCCCTTCGAATAGTATTCCCCCTGCCGATAACCGAACCCTGCAGCAGAGTTCCCTCCTCAATAATGCTACCGGCACCCAGAAAGAGAGGGGCCTTTAGTCTGGCCTGAGGATCAATCTCAACTCCCTCCTCAATAAAGATACCTTCACTCTCTTCAGTTAGGTCTCCCCTGAGTGCAGCCAAAAAGCCTCCCTCCAGCAGATCCCAGTGGGTCTGCCGGTACTGATCAAGAGTCCCAATATCAGACCAGTAACCCTCCATTACACAGCCATAAAGGGGAGCCCTCCTCGCCAGTAGAGCTGGAAAGAGATCCCTGCTAAAGTCAACCTTTTCTCCCTCATCTACCAGCTCCATAACCTCAGGCTCTAAGACATAAATTCCCGTATTAACAGTATCACTGAAGACCTGACCCCAGCCTGGCTTTTCCAGAAAACGGGTGATACGACCATTCCCGTCAGTCATCACTACCCCGTACTCCAGGGGGTTTTGAACCCTGGTCAAGAGCAGGGTAGCCGCTGCCTTCCGGGAACGGTGGAAATCCACTGCCTGCCTGAGTTTAAAGTCCGTCAGGGCATCCCCACTGATAACTATAAAGCTCTGATCCAGAAAACCACCGGTATTTCTGACACTGCCTGCTGTTCCTAAAGGGTCCTCTTCCACAAAATACTCGATCTCTACCCCAAAGCGACGGCCTGAACCAAAGTAATCCTCAATCAGTTCAGGGCGGTAGAAGGAGGTAATGGCCAGCTCAGTAATCCCCTCCCTCTTCAACAGATCTATAATCTGTTCCAGAACTGGAATCCCCATTACCGGGACCATTGGTTTGGGCAGCTGACAGGTAAGAGGTCGAAGGCGTGTTCCCCTCCCCCCCGCCATAATCACTGCTTTCATCTGCTTCCACTCCTCTTTTTTTGTTCAGTCTTACCATCCCCATCAGT
>CAZXKH010000151.1:0-5492 GCA_964641385.1 uncultured Clostridia bacterium
AGGAAGTGGTGGATGATGATTATATTTCCCACCGTGTCCAGCAGGTTCAATTTTTGGGTCAGCTGCTTGACAACAAGGATATTCCCAGGGTAAAGCCTACAGGTGGCCATGCAGTCTTTCTTGATGCCAGAGAGTTTTTACCCCATTTAGAACAGCTCCAGTTTCCCGCCCAGTCTCTGGCGGCGGCTATCTATCTGGAGGGTGGAGTTAGAGCCATGGAGCGGGGTATTGTTTCTGCCGGTAGAGACCCTGAAACAGGAGAACATCACCGTCCCCGACTGGAGACTGTGCGCCTTACCATTCCCCGCCGAGTTTATACCCACTCACATCTGGAGCTGGTGGCTGAAACAGTAATTGATCTCTATGATAAGAAGGAAAGGATTAAGGGGCTGGAGATGGTCTATGAACCGCCAACACTGAGGTTTTTTACTGCGCGTTTTAAGCCCCTCTCTCTCTGGGAGCTGTAAGTTTGTCTGCTGGGAGATCTAATAATCATGTGAGAGATTATTTCTCTTTCTGGGGAGCTGGAGAGAGGATAATGCAAATATTTCCATAAAAATAATTGAATAAATGCCTGATGGGTGGTAATAATACTCTGTGAAGGGTCAATGATGGTTGAGCGCAAAAGGGTTACCTTTCTGGAGAGGACTGGTTCCCTTTTGAGCACTGACTAAGGCTGGCCTTAACTGGTTGCCTGAGGTCAATGCTCAATCATCAGCGGTTCTAAAGGGTTCTGTTGACAGCCCCAGGGTTGCAGCAGGGTCCAACAGGGGTCGCTGATGGTTGCGCTACATCGAAGGAGGCTCACTGCCGGATTTTGTGTTGTCGAGAGGCAGCATGAGGTTCGGTGAAACTCCCTGACAGGGAGTTGGGGTCTCTTTCGGTGGAGCAAAGGCTGTAGTGGGTCTGTTCGGGATCGGTGGCAGTCGAGAGGTTGTCGCCGGTTCAACACATCAGGCCTGCTGCAGCTGGAGATAAGACCATGATTGGCCCTTTTTTATTGTTTTTTTTGGTCTTTTCCAATTGCTATTAAGTGAGGACTGGCAAAAGAGGGCAAGGATTTTGGTGCCTGAATTAAGCTTCTCCTGGAGCTATGATTAGGATCATTGAGATATCAACTGGTAACTTAGAAGCTTCCGGTTGATTTTTTCTGTACGCCAGGCTCCTTTGTTAAATGGAACTCTTATTGATAAAAGGATTTTAGGGCTGGTTAACGAAGTAAGAATTAAAGGATGGGTGATAACTTATGACCAGCAAGGTATATTATGCAGATCTTCGAGCAGAGGGTAAGGAGGAGAATCTTCTCTGTAAGCTGGAGAAGTTAACGGCTAGAATATCATTCCTTAAAGAGTTGAAAAAAGAAGAACTGGTGGCTGTTAAACTTCATTTTGGTGAACCCGGGGGAACAGCTTTTATCCGCCCCCTTTATCTTCAGCCCCTGGTACAGCAGATTAAGCAAGAGGGTGCTCGTCCCTTTTTAACAGATGCCAACACACTCTACCGTGGACAGCGCTCAAATGCAGTTGATCATATCGAGACTGCCCTTCGCCATGGCTTTAGCTATCCTATGGTAGAGGCACCTGTAGTTATTGCTGATGGCTTGACAGGAAGGGACTATTACGAGGAAGAGGTTGATTTCAAGCATTTTAAAGGAGTCAAGATCCCTGCTGCCATTTACCACTGTCAGGCCATGCTTGTTGTTACTCACCTTACCGGTCACCCCCTGACTGGATTTGGTGGTGCTCTGAAGAATGTGGGTATGGGGCTGGGTCCCAGAAGCAGCAAGCAGATGCAGCATGCTGAGCTAGAGCCAGAGGTCGATGATCAGGAGTGTATTTTGTGTGGAGAGTGTATTAAATGGTGTCCCGAGGAGGCTATCTCTATGCCTGAGGGGGAAGAGAGAGTCTTTATCAGCCAGGAGGATTGTATAGGTTGTGGTGAATGTGTTACCACCTGTCCTCAGGGTGCTATCAATGATACTTCCAGTTCCTCTAAGTCTTTGCAGGAAAAGATAGTAGAATCCACAGCCGGTATCCTGCAGCGGATAGAAAATACTGGTTACATAACCTTTGTGATGGATGTGACACCGTACTGTGACTGTCCTCCCTGGAGTGATGCCAGTATCGTTCCCAGCCTGGGGATCCTGGCCTCTGATGATCCTGTGGCCTGTGATCAGGCAGCAGTTGATTTAATCAACAGCTCACAGCCATTAAAGGAATCCATGCTGGAGGGCAAAGACCCGGAGCAGGATATCTTCCGCTCTTTATTCCCTGAGATTGACTGGGAGATACAGCTTGATTATGCTCAGCAGCTGGGTCTTGGAAGCAGGGATTATAGACTGCTGGATCTTGATGGGCAAGAATTAAGTTAGAAAAGAGCAGGCTATTTCATCCAAGCAGCTTCTTGTTTTCAATGTAATATATTTCTATTGAATTTAAATCAGAGTGAGATTAACACTTGGCCACTAATCCATTCCTCTATCTTCCATAAAAAGACTTATCTTCAAGAGCGTGCTATGTTTTCTTTTAAGAATGGCAAAAATAATATAGCCAATTCATCCCCGCTCTAATTTCAAGGGCGGGGCTTCTTGGCTATATTCGTGAATAGAAGTTTATATTTTACGGGGATAATACTATTTTTTTCTAAGCGGAGTTAGCCAGTGGAGCTACTTGAATCGTAGACCAGCTCTAAGCTGTCTCCATCTTTGATTTCGGCTCTAAAGTTAACCTTACTGCCGTTCTTCTTCAGAATGGGGCTTCCGCTCTGTCCCTGGGGGATGCTGTAGTCAATATGGCTTAAGACCTCATTAAACCTGATCGGCATGGGGGTGCAGGTTATTTGGTCTCCTGGTGAGATCTCCTGCTGCAGGCTTGTGGACTGCTGGTTACTGGTTACACTCCACTGCTGTGGTGGGATCTTAATCCTGTTCCCATTGAGATTGATGTTTATGGCAAACTCTTCAATATCTCTCCAGATGATGTCCGAGATGGTGGGAAGCCTTTTGTCTCTCTTCTCAATAATTATTCTGTCTCCCTCATCGATTTCATCATCCAGCCCGGCCTCTAAACCGTTAAGCTGTATTCTGTATCTGTTGACTACCACAGACCGTTCTTCATCGTTAAGGGTGAAGCTAATGGTCTCAGGTACAAACTCCTGCTTTGGGATATCAAGATGATAGAGAAGGATGTCTCTTATCTTTTCACAGGGGTAGAATTTAATACTGGCCCTGTCAATTAATTCAGTGGTGGGAGTAACTCTGTTCTTATTCATAAAGATGGCAGGTTCCAGCTCTACCTCCTTGCCGTTAAGGGAGACCCTGGTATTTCTCAGCTCTGGCAGAATATCTGCCACCCTGCCACTGGCATTCTCTCCATCCTTTCCGTACTCTATTTTGATGTCATCTCCAGTCTCTATCTTGCTGTTTAATCCAGCTTCACTGTTATTGAGAAGTATTCTGCCCTCAACCCCCATTGTTCCCTTCAAGGAACGCAGCTCTCCTTTAACCTTTACAGTAAGCGCCAGTCCTGGTTTTCCCCGCAGGGCTCTGATATTGATACCGGCTGCCAGCAGGGCATCAGAGACTGTTGGTTCTGCCAGGGTAAAGAGGTGGGTCATCTCTCCCTCCACTCTGATATCGATAAAATGAGTTCGGGTACGGTCTTCACTGGCAGTAATGGCAATTCCCAGTGGTGTCATGGACTGTGCCTCTGAGAGGTTTTGGATACTGCCCTGGATTTTATTCTGCTGGGCCTTTTTTCTAATGGCCACCCTGTCCAGGCTGATACCCAGATTGTCAGCCAGCATTTGGGGCAGCATAGGGGTTAAACTGCCACCTCCTATACAGATCACGGCCTGGGGAGTCTTCTGGTTGACTCTTTTTATCTGTTCACAGATTAGATAGGCCAGCCTTTCTACCTCTCCTTCAATAGTCTTCAGTACTTCCTCTGGTTCCAGCTCAGTACTCTGTTCCAGCATGTTGGTAGCCTCCATGGTTTTCCCCTCCTGCAGACTCTTTTTGATTCTTTCACCGGTGGGAAAATCGAAGAGGAAATGCTGGCAGATCTTTTCTGTAATCTCATCTCCGGCTACAGGTACCATGGCATAGCCACTGATCTTACCCTCTTCTGTGATGGCAATATCAGAGGTTCCGGCTCCTATATCGATTAGGGCCAGATTAAGGTTGTGCAGGCTTTCCGGGACCACTATATTGGCTGCAGCAATGGGTTCTAAAGTCATATAATTTACTCTGAGCCCGGCCCGATGCACTGAGGTTAAGAGAGAATCCACAACTATTCTGGGCAGGAAGGTGGCCACCACTTTGGCCTCTGCCTGCTGTCCTCTCTGTCCCATCAGATCACCAATCTGGATCCCATCAAGCTGGCGCTCAAGGACACTGTAACCGACAAAATGATAGAAATCGGGTCCCCTTTCAGCATCCTCCTGACCCAGCTTCTGCTGTGCCTTTTGGACGGCTGTGTACTCCAGGCTGCGGACATCCTCTGCTGTCAGTTCATGTTTGGAGGGAAACTCCAGCTTACTTTTTTCTATGATAGTCTTCAGGGCTCTACCTGCTGCTGCTATCGCCACTTCGTTGAGTTTCTTCCCCGTGCTCTTTTCCATCTTCTCCTTTATTTCTGCTATCAGGTTGGAGACACCCTCTACTCTGTGGATCTGGCCATCAAGCATTGCTCTTTCGCTGTGCTCCAGTACCTGAGAAGTTATTAACTTAAGACCCTTTTCTGTTTTTTCACAGAGCAGGCCTACCACAGTTCTGGTTCCTATATCCAGGGCGAAGATATGCTCCTGATTGGTGGTCATTCTATTTCCCCCTCCCTATATATTATCTTTCTACTTCAGCTGACATTTTCCTTGTTGAGGGGAAAAGATTAAAGGGCTTTCCTTGCATAAAGGAACTATCATGGTATAATTAGAGTTAAAAGTGAGGTGTTGGGCAATGAATGATGAAAGCATTAAATATCAGTCCTATGCCTCTCCTCTGGGTGAGATAGTTGTATATGCTTCCCGGGAGGGACTCAGAGGACTGATCATGTCTGAAGCAAAGGGTGAGAAACCCTCCCTTCCCATGGAAGAGGGGGAGAATGACTCTCTGATAAAAGCCCGGGCCCAGCTGGAAGAATACTTCCAGGGGGCTAGAAGGGACTTTTCTCTTCCCATGGATCTTAAGGGTACACCCTTTCAGCAGCAGCTCTGGCGCCTGCTAACCCAAATTAAGGGTGGTCAGGTAATGACCTATGGTCAGCTGGCCAAAAGGATGGGCTCTATTAAACTCTCCCGGGCAGTAGGCCAGGCCTGTGGCAGCAATCCACTACCCATTATTGTTCCCTGTCACAGAGTACTGGGAAAGGGTATGAAACTTGGTGGTTACAGTTCCGGGTTAGAGAACAAAAAGAGTCTGCTCAGGCTGGAGGGGATAGAGATCTAGGCAGCTCTCTTTATTCTTTCTAGAATCGAATAAATTCAACTGTTTCCGG
>CAZXKH010000152.1:0-5447 GCA_964641385.1 uncultured Clostridia bacterium
AAAAGGATTTTAGCTGTTTTAAGTTTAAACACCAAATTTAGGTGTTTAGAGCTGAGATGACTAGAGATGGTTGGGGAGAAAGGTTTGGTGTGTTTGAGGTTCAAGTTAGTTGTTAATAAAGATGAATTATGCAATATATTTGGATTGATTAATTATATTAGGCATGAGTCTTCGTATATCCTTGGGATTTAAGGGGATCCCTTGCTACCAAGATCACAGGCACAGATGAGTTCTCCAGTACTCTTTGAGAAATATCTCCAGGGATCTGTTTCATATAGGATTCCTGGGTATTCCTACCCATAAATATGTAATCAACATCTCTTTCTTCTGCTTCTTGAATGATTATTTCTGCCGGATTACCCTTCTTTAATATAAGTACATGGTTGATATCAATGGTCATGCTCAGCTTTTCTTTTATACTTTCCAGGTTTATTTTTTTACCGTCATTATCATGAACATTGAGAGCTATAAGGCTGGCATCAAGCTGTCTGGATATTCTTGTTGCTTCTTCTAGGGCTTTAATGGAACTTTCTGAGTCATCTATTGCTACCAGGAAGCTATATTCTTCTTTAACATTGATCTTAGTGGGGTCGATTTTGCCCTTTTCCAGTATTTTGGGAGCCAGCAGGACCGTTCCAAAGGCACCCAGGGGAGCAGTAATCAGAATTGCCAGCACAGAGATGGCAAGGATGTACTCTCCATGCTGCATACCCATGGTTAAAGGGATACCGCCTATTGCTGCCTGCACAGTTGCCTTGGCCATGTCACCCACTACCATAAATAGTCTTTCACGGATAGATATTATCGAACGCCAGGTAGAAGCAAAGATTCCTGCCCAGCGACCTATTGCCAGGCCGATACCTATAATGGCTAGGCCAGCCAGGCCGGCCTCAGCGATGATATAAATATTTACTGCCGCCCCAATTAAAACAAAGAGGAATACTTCTCCCACCACCCAGATTTTATCTACTTCTTTTCTTAATTGGCGGGCCAGAACAGGATCTGTTTCCAGGATGACAAAACCCATAACCATCACTGCCAGGAAGGGAGAATAGGGTAACAGGTCGTCTCCCAGAACCAGGAGTAAACCTAATCCAAGAGATATAATAAGATCATGGACTATGTTTTCAGTCAGCGAGGTATTGCTAAGCAGATAATGAGCTGTCTTACCAGCAATAAAACCAAAGAGAATACCCAGTATTATCTGGAGAGGTATGTTTGACAGCTGCCTGATGATATTTCCTGTGCCGTCTTCGGTAATCCAGGCCAGGAAAATCCCAAACATGGTGACTGCTGTTGCATCACTGGCAGTGCCTCCAGCCAGTATGAGATCAGGGATGCCCTTTTTGACACCCCATCCTTCTGTTTTGAGCCTTAACATTAGTGGTACAATTACAGCAGGTGAGGCTGCACATATTATCCAGCCCAGGAGCCAGCAAAGCAGCCATTCCCAGCCCAGGATCCATCTGGTTGCCAGCGCCACTACAGTGGCTTCTATTATAGCCGGTAAAAAACCCAGCCTGATGGCAACTGTACCCTGGTTTAATATTTTATCTTTATCCAGGCCAATACCTGCTTTAAGAAGAATAATCAGTAGAGTCAGCAGTCTTATTTCGTCAGAGATATGCAGTATCTCTGGTGGCAGTATATCAAGTACATATGGCCCGATTAAGATCCCTGCTAAAAGCATACCTATCAGCCTGGGAAAGCCCAGTCTGTCTGCAGCTTCGCCGGCAATAAAACCTACAGTAATAATAATTAAGATTCCAGCTAACATTTAGATCTCCCTTCTGCCAAAATAAAATAACTCCTATCCGCCTCTTATCAGAGGTGAATAGGAGCCATCAGCACTTTAGGCAATTCAGGCGAGCTCCATCGCCACTTTTTTATAATGGTTATATTTTTTAAGGTTACACAAATATATTATCAGAAGGTGTAATTAACTGCAAGCTTTCAGATAAAAAAAATATAGGATTTACAGTGCAGTATCTATATGATAGTGGCTACAGCACTCCCATTCGCTCCAGGATTAAACGCAGTCTTTTTATTGTTCTAATTTCTGGTTTATTATTGTTTTCTGTCTTTTTCTCTTGCAATAAACGTTCCTTCTGACCTTCCTGTAAAAGCTGGTTATATTTATCTCTGGATAGCTGATAACAAAGGTATTGGTTATACATCTCTATCCCCCCTGTCCTCTGTTATTAATATTATAAATCAAAAATTAACAAATGTCAAGTAACGATTTAATATAATAAATATATTTATAGAATAGATTAAAAATATTAATATAATAATTGATTAATTAATCTTAATGTGCATATTATTATAGTTTATTTTTTCTGTCAGCACACCCTGCTTTAGGCCAGAAGAGTACTGGTCAACTGCTGGAAATTAGTCCTGTGCTGATGGACAGTATTTTCTAAGAGATAGATTAAAAAAAAGATATATGTTGTAGATATTTAGGAGCATCACTGCTATAATATATATGGTGTTGATCAGTATTATTGAGGAGGGGAGATAGTGGCCCTTTTACAGCTGCAGGAGGCGGAAAAGAAGATTGTTGACCAAATTATTCTGCAGGAGGCCTCACTTCAAATTCAGCCTGGAGAAATGATTGGCTTAATTGGTTTAAATGGAGTGGGGAAGACAACTCTCTTCCGCATCTTAACCGGAATGGAAGCCCTTGATAGCGGCCGCTTAATTACAAAAAAGGACCTGAGCATGGGATATATGGTTCAGGATTTTTTCACCTGCCAGGAGGCTGATGTTACTCTTTATGACTTTATATTGCAGGTCTTTACCGAACTGATCGAGATGGAGGATGATATTCGCCTGCTGGAAGAGAAAATGGGAGAGCTGCAGGCTGGTGAGGGCTCTAAAGAATACGAGCAGGTGATGAGTGATTATTCACGCTTAACCCAGCGTTTTCAACAGCAGGGTGGATATGAATATGAGAGCAGGATTCGTGGTGTGCTTTCTGGTCTGGGTTTTTCTGCCTCAGACTATCATCGGGAGCTTGAGAGTCTAAGCGGAGGTGAAAAGAGCCGGGCAGCACTGGGTCGTCTACTGCTCCAGGAACCAGAACTCTTACTCCTTGATGAACCTACCAACCATCTTGATATTTCTGCCCAGGAGTGGCTGGAGGAGTATCTATCAAACTACAGCCAGGCAGTGGTGATTATTTCGCATGATCGTTATCTCCTGGACCGCCTGGTGGATAGAATATGGGAGCTGGAGCAGGGTCGATTAAGCAAATATGCTGGCAACTATTCATTTTATTGGGATGAGAAGCAGAGAAGGCTTTCAATTTGGAAGAAGGAATATTCCCGTCAGCAGGAAAAAATAGAGAAAATGGAGGAATATATTAGACGTAACCATGCTGGAAATAATGCCCGTCAGGCCCGTAGCAGACAGAAACAGCTGGATAACATGGAGCAGATACCTCCACCACCCTCTGAGCCTGCACTGCCAGGTATCTTCTTTCCAGAGGCTTCACCCAGCGTTAAAAAGGTGCTGGAGGTAGAAGACCTCTGGCAGGTTTTTAATGATAGTGGGGAAGAGAAAAAGGTATTGAAGGGGGTTAACCTCTATCTGGAACGGGGTGAGAAGGTAGTGCTTCTGGGTGATAATGGTAGCGGAAAGACGGTACTGATTAATACTTTGATGGGTATTATCCCCCCTACTTCCGGTTCTATAAATTACGGGAAAAGGGTTAAAAAGGCTTATTATCTTCAGGAGCAGGAAAACTTAACCCCTGATAATAATTTGGTACAGGAATTAAGGTCTGCTGCCAGGATCAGCTATGAGGAGGCCAGGAATATTCTGGGTCGTTTTCTCTTCGATACAGAAGACTGTCGTAAGCTGATCAGGGACTTGAGTGGTGGTGAACGAAGTCGTTTTGCCCTGGCCAGGTTAACGGTGATTGAATCCAACCTGCTGATGATGGACGAGCCCACCAACCATCTGGATATTCTGTCCCGGAGTGTGCTTGAAGAGGCTTTAAAGGATTACAGTGGGACCATGGTTGTTATTTCTCATGATCGATACTTTATCGATCAGATTGCAGATAAGATCTGGGAACTGGATGATGGTAAGGTCAGGGAATATGATGGTAATTACTCAAAGTACAGATATTACAAAGAGCGAGAAAGAAAAGAAAGTAAGAGGATTGAGAGAGGTGGAGGGGAGAAAAAGGGAGAGCAGCAGAGAGTAAAGAGAAAAAAAGAAGTGCCTTCAGGTCCAGATCTATCTCAGGTTGAGGAGCGGATCATGTCTCTGGAGGGTATTATAGCTGAGCTGGAGGAGGAGTTTGGAGAACCAGGGTTTTATGAGCAGTCGGGGGAAGTAATTGAAGAGAAAAATCGCAAGTATCATGAGTGTCGACAGGAGCTAAATAGTCTTTATCTGCTGTGGGAAGAGGCTGTTGATTAATATTTGTCAGCTGCTCCGTCCCTTTCAGGGGCGAGATTTCCTGTGTTATTTTTATGATCTTCGTCAATTAATATCAAATTTCATGCAGATATTTTTTTGGCTGTAATAACATTTTTTTGCAGTAAATTTTTTAATATTTTTTGAGAAGGAGGTTTATATGGATCTATTAAGAGCAGTTTATCGCTATTCTCCATTGATAAAAGCAAGAAATAATATCTTGTTTTTGGTTTTTATTCTCTTATCTCTTCTGTTCATTTTTCCCTCCACTACAGCTGTTGGTTCAGCCGGGATATTAATTGAAGATGAGGAGCAACTGGTCGAGGAGGTTCAGTATTATGGGCAGGGATGGAAGGTTAAGGCTGGTAATCTCCGTCTTGTTTGCCTTGATGGTTCGCCCTGGCAGATAGGCCGTCAGATGGGAGAACTGCTTGGTGATGAGCTGCAGGAGACCGGAGCCTACTATCAACAACAGATGGAGCAACCTGAGGATGGCAATCCTGTTGGTGAATTCTTTCAGAATACTGCCATGAAGGGGCGTATTATCCCCGGTCTTTATAATCACATTCCTCCTGAGTATATAACCGAGATCAGAGGGTTGGCCAATAAACGAGTGGGCGCAATAGATGAAGATATTCTTTTTAGTGCAGTGCCAGATCTTTTCTTTAACTTTGGATGTACAACTGCTGCTACTTGGGGATCTGCAACTAAAGATGGTACATTTTATGCTGCCAAAAACTTTGACTGGATTGGCCATGATATTACCAATAAATATACCACTCTTTTTATTTATCAACCTGTAAGTGGTTATTCCTTTGCTCATGTTGGTTTTCCCGGTTTAGTAGGTCCTTTAACGGGTGTTAATGAGCATGGGCTCTTTCTATCACAGATGTGGGTCCAGACAGAGGTTAGGGATGAACAGGAGGCAATGCTTAAGGGTCATCGGTCAGTGAATGGAAGCCGGTTTTTAACAAGGCAAGGCAAGAAATCCGCTTGCAAACTTTGTTTGCTGGCGGATG
>CAZXKH010000153.1:0-5421 GCA_964641385.1 uncultured Clostridia bacterium
CATTAATCTAGATCTTGCAAAATGGTGACATAAAATATATAATAGTTATGATATGATAAGTAATATTCTGGGCAGGAAGGAGTGATTTTGATGCCCACTATCTTTTTTCACTGTCCCAAACTGAGTCAGGAACAAAAAAGTAAAGCGATTAAAGAACTGACCAGAGTGGGTAGTGAAGTAACAGGAATGGATGAAAGGGCCTTTGTTGTTTATCTGGAGGAAAAAAGCCAGGATAATGTTGGTGTTGGTGGTACAAAATTAAGTGATCGGGATAAAGATTAGGGTTAATACATGTTAAGGGGCCTGCTATGGCCAGGCCTCATTTTTTTAGTCTTTCTCCCCATTTTTAGCTTGGCTCCCTTTTTATTTCAAGAGAATGCAGAGGGATGTTTTTCAACACAAGTTGTAAGAATTGTTGGATTTTCAATATCTGGATTTAATGGCCAGGTGTTATCTTTGTATAAGACCAACACTTTTTCTATTGATACCAAATTATATAGCAGGAGATTATGCTCTTATCCTTTACTCAAAATAGCATCTACGACTTATCTTTGAAAGGGGATAAGGTAGATCTATGAAAGAAGGGACTAAACTCTGCTGGTTATAAGGCTTATTCATAATCCTCTCTGTTTTGACTTTATGGGTTAATACTTACTTTTTTGAGGCCTGCAAGGGGAGAGGGCTACTACTTTGAATTAAGTGCTCTGCCTTTTTGAGAGTATTGCAGTGATAGGGTTATATTAAAGTGAATTATTTTTAAGAACATAAGCGAGGAGGAATTATAATTGGGTTTAGAGGGTAAAGCTTTTAGAATGGTGAAATGGTCAGTTTCTATTATGGTTATTATGGTAATGTCCTTTTCTCTGCCCCTGGGGGCAGAAGAAAGGGAGCTGCCACTGGAGGAGGCATTAGAGCTGCTGGAAGAACACAGTATCCAGCTACAGGTGGCCAGACTGGAGTTCAATAATGCTCAGGTTGAGTACGAGCAGGCCAGGGCTGAACAGCTGAGAACAGAATCCCGGCTGCAGAGACTATATGCAGATTTAAGTTACCAACAGGCACAGCAGCAATATCGCAGTACTGTGGTGGGGAGTTATCTTCAACTTTTAAATGATTATCAGCAGCTTAAGATTCTTGAAGGAGAAGTGAATGCTGCTCAGTGGGAAATGGAACTGTTAGAGGCTGAACTGCAGGAGATGGAGGAGAAGGTTGCTGCCGGCCATCGGCCCAGAATAGAATTGTTGCAGAAACAGATAGAGCTAAATAATACCAGCTTTCAACTGGATGAGTTGCTGGCAGATCAGGAAAAAAGGAAACGGGAACTAAAGAATATGCTTAAACTGGACCAGCTGCCAAGTCTTGTTTCTGCAGTGGAAGAATTGGATCACTTTCAGCTGCCTGATGAAGATAAAGCACTTGAAAGGGTGTTAAAAGCTAGTTTTGAACTGGAGCTTGCCAGTTTAAATAAGCGGATTGCTCAGGTTGAACTGGAACGGGGGCAACTGAGTGATGACCCCGAACTGACGCTAACAAAGCTGAAAAATAATGTTAGTCTGGTCAGTCTTCAACAGGAACAGACTGAGATAGAGGTCAAGGAGGACCTGTTGGATCAGCTGCATATGGTGCGTCAGGCTAGACGGCAGGTAGATCTGGTTGAGGATAACCTTGAACAGGCAGAGGAGCATCTACGTATAACCAGTGAACAGTATGAAGTCGGCCTGGTCTCTCAGCGGGATGCAGCCAAGGCAGAGCTGGAAAAACTGCGAGCAGTGATAGAAAGGGAGCGGGCAATTAATGATTTTCTGGCTGTCTACCTAAATTTACAGGAGTTTCTGGGAGAAGAGCTGGAGGTGATCAGGGATGAGATCCTGGTTGCGATTAATACTTAGTCTGCTGCTTATACTACTAATACTTCCTGTGGCTGCTGCCACAGATGCTGATGAAGAAGAGAGTATTGAAGAAGTCTTAATAAGAGCTGCTGAGACCACTCCCCAGCTTCGTGATCTCAGATCTCTGGTTGTAGATCTGGAGCATGAGATGAAAACGATTAGGGCTCAAGCCAGCTGGCAACTGGAGGCAGCCAGCTCCTATTCCCGTGGTGAGAGAAAAGATGATTTAACAGGGGTTTTTGGTGATTATGAGCTTTTATCTTTGGGCTTTAAAGGTTCGCGTTCCTTTTTATCCGGTTTTCACCTGGGGGGAGAAGTGGAATTAATTGATAGAGATCCCCTTGATCTAGAGCAGGTGGAGGATAACCTTGTCCTTTCTCTGGAGGGCAGCTTTCAACTATGGCCTTCCATACCGGTTCAATCTCGTCGTATTTTGGTTGAGCTGGAAGAGGAGCTTAAACTGGCTCGGTCGGAGTTAGAACAGGCCAGAGAGGCTTTTTATTTTGAGCTCTTACAGGATTATCTGGAGCTTTCTCTAATGCAGGAGGAGCTGGTGCTGGCAGAAGCAAGAAAGGACCTGGCAAATCTGGCTCTAACCAGGGCTCAGCGCAGAGCAGAGATCGATGAGGCAGGAGAGCTGGAGCTGATGCAGCTGGAGCTGACCCGTAAACAGGCTGAAAACGCCATCAACCGGCTGCAGCGTTCATTATCTTCTGCCAGGGATAGTTTTCGCCAGCAGCTGGGTGAGGCACCTGAGCCAGAATACAGGCTTGATGGTCCTATCTGGGTGCTGCTGGAGGAGCATTATGCTCCAAGAACAACAGAACTCTCCACAACAGAATTGGAACTACTGCTGGAGGATAGGCTCCGCTCTTCTCCAGAATACCAGCGGTTAAACCACCAGCTTGACTGGATTTTACTGGAGAAAGAGTGGTGGCAAAGGGAACAACAACCAGGGATTAGTATCTCTGCCGGCATCAGTGACCTGGAAGCCGGAGAGTGGCAGGCTGCACTTACACTCAACTATAATTTTTATCAGGGTGGGATAAAATCTTTGGAGAAAGAGGAGTTTGAGCAGCAGATTAAAGATATAGAAATGGATATTGAGGAGTTGAAAGAGTCACTGGAACAGCAGTTAATTTCACAGCTTGATCGGCTGATAACAGAGCAGGAGAAAATCGATGAAGCCCAACTGGAAAAAAAGATGAGTAACCTTGAATGGAAAAGGAAAAAGGAGGCTTACCAGCGGGGTGTAATTGAGGATTATGAACTGGAAGAACTTCGTCTCAAGCAGGAAGAGACCAGTTTAAGGTTGCTTGATGCTGAATTGCTTCACCTGCTCAGCCAGGCAGAAATGATCAGTTCATTACAGTACTTAAGGCTCGAGGAGGTTATTGCAGTTGACTAAAAAAAGAATGGCAATTATGCTGGCAGTGGTTATTATGCTGGCAGGATTTTTCTGGTTGCGCAGCCGTCAACCCTCAACTGAGTTTGAAGTATTACCACATCAGGTGGGCTCGGTAGAGAGGGGTGATGTGGTTAGGACCATATCCCTTTCAGGTCACTTAATCCCTGTAGCCGAGCGGAGGCATCAGCCACAACAGGGGGGCGAAATAGTATCAATTAAGGTTGAGCCCGGTGATCAGGTGCAGAAGGGTGATCTTCTATACCGGCTTGATGATCGTCAGGCTCGTCTTGATTATCTTCAGGTTAAGAATGCCTATCAGCAGGCATCCATTCATGGTACTCAACAGGAGATTGCTGAGCAGGAGCTGAGACTGGAGCTGGCTGAAAAGAACCTGGAAGACAGAAGTATTTGTGCAGTAATTGATGGTACTGTGGCGGATTTTGACCTGGAAGTGGAAGACTATCTTAATCCGGAAGCTGGAGGTATCAAAGTTCAGGATAAGAGTTCTTTTCTGGTTAAAGTGGAGATCGATGAAATTGATGCTCCTTTAATTAGTCTTGGCCAGGAGAGTATGATAGAGGTTGATGCTTTGCCCGATAATAACTTCAAGGGGGAAGTGACAACAGTTAAGCATGGCACTCTTCAGAAGAATGGACAGGTGGTGGTGCCTGCAGAGGTTTCCATTAAGGATCATGATCAAATTCTACGTGCTGGATACTCAGCTGATGTGGAGATTATCATCCAGTCCAGTAAAGATGTGCTGGTGGTACCGACAACTGCCATCTTTGAGCGTGAGGGCCAGAAGTATGCGGTTACAGTAGATGAAGAGTATAATCCCAGGGCGGTAGCTGTTGAGACCGGTTTAAATGATGACCTGAATGTAGAAATAGCTGCTGGCTTAGATGAAGGGAATGCAATTCTGATAAATGCCTATTCCTTTGCTGATCTTGCAGATTCCTTCTTAAGGTTTTTCCCTGGAGGACCACCACCTTCAGAGGAGGCTGGTTCACCATGATCCGGGTGGAGAAGATGAGCAAGGTGTACAGCAATGGAAAGCTGGAAGTTGAAGCTTTAAGAGAGGTCAGTTTTGAGATTAAAGAGGGAGAATTTGTCTCAATTATGGGGCCCTCTGGCTCTGGTAAATCGACCATGATGCATGTTTTGGGCTGTCTTCATCAGGCCACTAAAGGCAGTTACTGGCTGGAAGAAGTTGAAGTAGGTGGTCTTAATGATAACCAGCTGGCTCATATCCGCAGTGAGAAAATAGGTTTTGTCTTTCAACAGTTTAATCTTCTTGGCCGCAGCTCAGCCTGGCACAATGTTATGTTACCACAGGTCTATCGTGGTGTTAGCCTCAGAGATAGGAAAGAGAGAGCCAGGAAGGTACTGGAAGAGGTGGGACTTGGTCACCGCCTGGAGCACTGGCCCAATGAGCTGTCAGGAGGGCAAAAACAGAGGGTGGCTATAGCCAGGGCTCTGGTTAACCAGCCTTCAATTATCCTGGCTGATGAGCCAACAGGCAACCTTGATACAAGTACTGGTAGTGAGATTATGGATATTTTGACCGGGTTGAATAAAGAGGGACATACAGTAATTATAGTTACCCATGAACCCCATATAGCCAGCTATACTAATCGTATTCTTCACCTTCTAGATGGAGAGATTGAGAAGGATGAGGTGGTAGCATGATGCTGGAGATTATCAGGATGGCTATCGCCAGCCTGAAGGTTAACAAACTGCGCACCTTCCTCTCCATGCTGGGAATTATTATCGGTGTAGGAGCTGTAGTTGCCATTATTTCTATCGGTTCTTCAGCTCAGCATGATGTTACGGCTCAGATTCAGACCCTTGGAAGTGATTTGATCTGGGTAAATCCCGGTTTTGGTATGGATGCTCATCAACTTGAGAGCAGCTTTACCCTTGATCTGGTCCAGCAGGCAGAGGCCAGTTCTCCCGACATTGCAACTGTAGTACCCTCTAAATCAGGTTCTGCCCGTATATCCAGAAGGGGTGACAGTTTCAGTACTACCATTATTGGCACCAGTGAGGACTATGCTTCAATTAATCTCTATGCACCGCGTGAGGGAAGGTTTATTGATGTAGATGATAATGAGACTGCTCGTA
>CAZXKH010000154.1:0-5396 GCA_964641385.1 uncultured Clostridia bacterium
CATAGATAGGTGAAAAGCCATTAGCACTTACATCTCCGGTTGCATAGCTGTAGATTATTCTGCCCCCTTCATCAAGCCTACCTACCAAGCCACCCACATTATTCTTTCCTGAAACCTGACCCGTGGCATGGCTGTCAGTTATTTCTCCCAAATTATTACCCACAAGTCCGCCAGTATAACGGTTATTTCCGTTAACTTCTGCTTTAGATTGGCTGGCAATAATATAGCCATCACCATGATTGTAACCCACCAGCCCTCCTGTGTTCCTAACTCCCCTAACACTCCCAGTAACAATACAGTCACGTATTACTCCAGCCCCGCAGACGACCGGCCAGACCACCGACATCATCCCACATAGATGTCTCAGTAACATCAACATCCTCCAGATAAACATTGCTGATGTTTCCATCTTTAGTGAAATCGCCCACATATCCAAATAATCCTACATAGCTTTCATCTGAATCATTGATCCTGAGGTTGATAATTTTATATCCATTACCATCATATAAACCAGTGAAAGAAAACGTATGATCGCCAATGGGCTCCCAGCCTTGACCAGCACTATAATCTTCAAGATCGATGATAGCAACCTGCTTAAAGTGCCTGTCCAGGTGGTTCCTGACATTATTCAGCTGGTCTGCAGTTGCTACCAGATAGGGGTCTGCTTCTGTACCACTACCTCCGGCAAAATCTCCCTCCAGGTCATAATCATCCTTGCCATTATCATCTTTTTCTCCGTTTAAATCATTAAGAAGATCACTATCAGTTACTGTATCACAACCCACCATAAAAAAGAGTGTCAGTGAAAGCTTCAAAAAGAATACAGTAGGCCCTGCCTGGAATTTAAATTAACCATAAATTTACCACTCCTTTATTATTTTACATAATTATATATATTATTTATTATTTTGATTTTTATCTCAGGAATCCTTTAATTCAACATATATCTATTTTTTAACTACTAGCAGTCTCCTTTCTGTCGGTGGTTAAAGAATGACCGCTGCTGCCAGATCAGGCCCTGCCAGGGTGAAAAGATAAAGACCAAAAGAAAGATACCAGTTGAGACCAGGACAATGGCACCACCAGAGGCCACATGATAAACAAAGGAGAGGTAAAGACCGGTTACAGCTGAAAAAATACCGATTAGCGAGGCCACAAGCATCATGGAGGGTAATGTCCCGGTCATAAGATAGGCAGTGGCTCCAGGAGTAATCAACATGGCAACCACCAGAATAATACCCACTGTCTCCAGGCTGGCCACAATGGTCATTGTTAACAGCAACATCAGACCATAATGAATGGCAGCAGTGTTCATCCCCAGGGTGTTGGCCTGTACCTGATCAAAGGTGTAAAGATGGAGCTCCTTGTAGTAAATTAAGACTACCAGCATGGTGATCAGGCTGCTAAAGAGGGTCAGGAGCAGAATATTCATCCTGACCCCCAGAACATTACCAAAGAGGATATGCATCAGATGGGTGGAGGTGGAAATCCGACTGATAATCACAATTCCCAGGGCAAAGGCACCGGTAAACATAATGCCCATGGCAGCATCCTCCTTGATAGGACTGTTGCGTTCAATAATTCCAATCCCCAGGGAGGTCAGGCTGCCAGTAATAAAGGCCCCCACAAAGTAGGGCCATCCCAGCAGATAGGCGATGGCCACCCCTGGCAGAACAGCATGTGAGATGGCATCACCCAGCAGTGACCAGCCTTTGAGAATTACAAAGGATGAGAGCAGACCACAGATCCCACCCACCAGAATGGAGGTTAATAAAGCCCGCTGCATAAAGGCCAGCTGAAATGGCTGGCTGACTGTCTCAGGAAAGAGATTGACAACCACCATCATTAATGAAATTAGCACTTCAATTACCCGCACCCCAGGGGAATATATAGTCTCAAAAACCATTAATAAACCTCCAGTCTGATAAATACTGCTTAAATATATTTCACAAAAGCACCATCTAAATAGCTGCCTCTGCCGATACTCTCTGCAGCAAACCCTCTTTCAGCCTCCAGTCCGGGTTTTGCATACTATCCATAACCTCCCGCGGACTTCCAGCAGCAATAACTCTCCGGTTGAGAAGAATCATTAGATCAGCAAAGTTTTCAGCACCTTTAAGATCATGAGTAACCATCAGGATGGTCCTTCCCCGATCTCTACACTCCTTTAGCACCTCAAGAATCATCTCCTCAGAGCTGCCGTCAACTCCAACCAGAGGTTCATCCAAAAGCTGTAGTTGTGCATCCTGGGCCAGGGCCCGGGCCAAAAAGACCCTCTTCTTCTGTCCTCCGGAAAGAGAACCAATGGGCCTGCTGCTGTATGAGAGCATCTCCACACTGCGCAGTGCCTCTTTAACTGCTTGATGATGCTCTTCCCCCGCCCAGGCCGGAGGCAGAAAGCGCCTCAGTCCAGCTGCCTGCTTCATATATCCATAGCGCCCTCCCAGAACCACATCCCGGACAGGAATGGGGTAATCCCAGTCTATATCCTCCTGCTGGGGAACATAGGCGATTATGTTCCGGTGACGCTGTCGGGCCAGGGACTGACCAAAGACCTTTATTTCGCCGGTTAAGGGGGCCTTAATACCAGTAATTAGACTGAAGAGAGTTGATTTCCCCGCCCCATTGGGGCCAACAATTACTATTAGCTTACCGGCTGGAAGCTCCAGGTTGATATCCTCCAGTACCGGTGGCTGACCCCTGTAGGCAGCAGATAGATTACTGATCCAGACTGCCAGCTCTGATTTGGATTGATGCTCTCTCTTCTCCAGATCCTCGGTCATGTGTTGTTGATTATCATTACCCGGGGCTGAATACATCGGCTTCATTCCTTCCTGTTATTCAGTGATCTATGGACCCAGAACCCTGACCAGCAGCCGAGCATTATGCTCCATCATATCTACATAGCCTTCAAGCCCGGTACCGGATGCAGCTAAAGAGTCCACATAAAGGGGCCCGTAAACAGGCACTCCGGTATCCTCTCCCATGCTCAGCATATACCTGTCTGAGACAGTACTCTCCCAGAAGATACCTGCCGGCTCCCTATCCTCAATTACCTGCAGAATACGCTGCAGCTGTCTGGGAGTCCCCTCCTCCTCAGTATTTGTCCCCCATACCCCATCATGGACAAAGCCATAACTCTCGGCAAAGTAAATAAAGGCAGCCTCAGTGGTAATCAAAACCCGATCCCTTTCAGGAATAACTGCCAGCTTCTTCTTCAATCTCCGGTGCAGATCTCTTAATTCTGAGATATATTCCCGGGCATGCTCCCGATAGCTGGCTTCATGCTCCGGATTATGTGCTATCAAAGCCTCCCGAATAACCTCCACATAGGAGATGGCACCCCTGACATCCATCCAGATATGGGGATCTGGATCACCAGCATAATCACCGGTTGTGATCGGTAACAGGGGAAAATCGGACTCCTCCCCCACAGCAATCACCGGCACCTCAGATCCCACAACTGCCCGCACCTGTTGCATCCACTGTTCTACATTTAGTCCATTATAAAAGACTATATCTGCCTCTTCCAGATCAATGAAGTTACCTGGAAGCAGCTCCCACTCATGGACCTCAGCCCCTGCCGGACAGATGACACGCAGATCTCCCCTCTCACCAGTTACAGCCCGGGTAAAGTCTTCCAGAATGGTAAAGGTAGTTACAATGGTAAACTCCTCTTCAGCCTGACCCGGGACTGCCTTCAAATGGAGGCCAAAGATAATCAGTAACAGAATAAGAGCAACCTTAAAGCACATGGAAGTTTTGACTGTCATTGAAAAACCCCTTTTTTATTATTTGCCCTGACCTGCCAGAGAAAGATCCCTTTGAGCTTCATCAAAGCTCTATTTCATTAGGATAAGATCCTTCCAGTTAACTTAAATGCTTATCCTCCGTGAATTCCTTTTTGAAGACCAAATAATCTTTCTCGATGGCAACTTTGCTTATAAATTATGCAGGAATAATAAAAGCGTGATAAATTGACCTGACTGACCTGAAAATATCTTTAAGAGTAACCATCAATTTAATCCTCGTACAAGAAGCTTCTAAGGCTTAAAATAGTACTTGTCCCTTAATAATTGGTGGTATTAAAGATTCCTGGTCATATACTAAAAATATGAGGGGTGTGAAATAATCTCTGGGGGGTTTAGTTATGTTAACAGAAAGCATGGAAGACTACCTGGAGATGATCTACCGGATAGTAACCAAACAGGGTTATATAAGAGCTGTAGATCTGGCAGAAGCCCTTGAATTACAGGCCTCCAGTATAACAAAGATGGTTCAGAAACTGGACGAGGCCGGATTTATCAGATATGAAAAATACCGCAATATTTCTTTAACCCCACTTGGCAGTAAATACGGTGAGTTTCTGGTCTGGAGGGATAAAATACTGAAGGAATTTCTGGAGCTGTTATCCCCACAGACCAATATCGAGGAACAGGTGGAGGGGATTGAACACTACATTACTCCCAGAACGATGGATTTGATCTACAGTTTGATTGCCTTCTTTCAAAAAAACCCTCAGGCACTGAAAGAACTTAAATCCCTGCAGGAAGAATCAGTAGTACCCCACAGAAAAACCCTGCAAAGGCTTAGAGCCTGGAAGTACAAACACTCCTCTGATCTTTAATCATCTTAAATATGAATTGCCTTCCATCCCCTTCAAGCCCTAGTTTTTTTTACTCAGAGGCAGGATGAAGGGCATTTAATATAGAATTCTTATAAAAGAAGAGAAGAAGACAGGTTGTATTCCATTATATTTAAGGATGATTGGATGTCCGAGCTTTTGAATCAACTCTTAACCAAGGTAATAATCCTTCTCTTATTAATTTACACCCATGAACTGGGACACTATCTGATGGGTATTATAACGGGAATACCCAGAAACTCCATCAAGCTGGAACCGGGTTTCCCTCCCAATATTGCCCTCAGGGATGAGGAGGGAGAGTGGGTAAGTCCTCTAGATCATAAAGAATTCGTACAGGCCTATAACAGCTATGACCCCGGAGGACAGCATGTTTTCTTTTTTCTGGTCGGAGGCAAGGTGCTTGAATCAGACTTTTTAATCCTTGCCACCCTCCTGGTGCTGGCCGGCCCCCTTCCCCGGCATTTAATCCCCTCCCTGGTAATAGTCTCCCTGGTTCTCGACCTAGTCCATATGTTCCAGGATGGTTATAGAAGCACAAAGGAGGGCCTGCCCCAGGGGGATGTCTCCAACATGTGGTACATGGCACCCACCAGCTCCATTATTTATTTTATCTTCCATTTTGGCATCAGATTTGGTATTATATATCTATATTATCATTTTATAATTTGAAATAAAGGAGAAAGGACTTAATTAAGTTATGAATAAAATATTGAGAATTAATATGAATGATGGAACAGTAAGCAATGAATAC
>CAZXKH010000155.1:0-5371 GCA_964641385.1 uncultured Clostridia bacterium
CCTTCAAAAGCAAATCAACAGCAAAGGCACCATAACGACTGGCAAGTATCCTATCAAGAGCTGTGGGAGAACCGCCGCGCTGCAGATGGCCCAGAATAATCATCCTGGTCTCAAAACCGGTCCTCTTCTCTATCTCCGAACCAATGGCAAAGGCCTGACTCTGATTAAGATCACGGTTAGTCTCAAAATTATCTCCTATACCCTCTGCCACCAGAATAATACTGTGCAACTTCCCCCGGCGATAACCATGGCGAAGCTTTTCACAGATCTCTTCCAAACTGTAACTATGTTCGGGAAGTAGAATCGATTCAGCTCCACCGGCCAGACCGGTCATCAGGGTAAGAAAGCCCGTATGACGACCCATAGTCTCCACCACAAAGGTGCGTTCATGAGAAGTAGCCGTATCACGAATATTATTGATAGCATCAATGACTGTATTCATTGCTGTATCAAAACCAATAGAAAAATCAGTACAGGAAATATCATTATCAATGGTGGCTGGAATGCCAACCGCTGGAATTTTCAGCTGGGAATTTACCAGCTCAGCTCCTTTAAGGGATCCATCCCCCCCGATAACGATTAAACCATCTATTCCCTTTCCTTTTAGCTGCTTAAGAGCCTTCTTTCTCCCCGCTTCAGTCTTAAACTCCTCGGAGCGAGCAGAAAGAAGAATGGTACCTCCGCGGTGGATAATATCTGCCACTGAACCCCTGTCCATCTTTTTGTAGTTGCCCTTAATTAGACCTTCATAACCCTGAATAACACCAAAGACTTCCAATTGATGGTAAATTGCCTTTCTTACCACCGATCTAATAGCAGCATTCATCCCAGGGGCATCTCCACCACTGGTAAGCAGTGCAATCCGCTCCATAATTCCTCCCGTCTTTCCAGACTCAAAGCTCACTAATTAGATTGAGGGCCTCCTCTGCCTCCGACAGAGGAACCAGCAGCTGATAAGTCTCTCCATTCTCCTCATCCTGGAGAACATCGATCTTGATCAGAAACCCTTCCTTCTGTATCTGCTCCTGGAGCTCTATGGCCTCCTCCTGTTCAGTTGTAATAAAAACAACCTGCCACATAAAGCGTCCCTCATTCCCTGATAAAGATGAGTACTTATTATCTGTCTATCTTCATCTTATATCCACAATAAGATCCAGATGCAGTAATTTTCTTTTATTATATCATTACTGAAGATAAAATCAAGTAATAACCATTCATTAAGCAGGAATAAAATTTCAATCATTCAGCTTAGCGTTAAGGCCTGTCTTTAAAGACTCAGTCAGTGAAGCTATCTCCTCTAAAGCCGGATTATAATTTCCCTCCTCTATTTCAGCAAGATGCTTCTCCACTATCCTGACTAGAGCACTGCCCACGATAATTCCATCTGTTATGTCTGCCAGATCACTGGCCTGTTCAGGAGTAGAGATCCCAAAACCCGCAGCCAGAGGAAGGTCAGTGAGCTGGCGCAACCTGTCACATAAAGCATCAAGCCGGTGATAGCTTCCCTCTCGTGCCCCGGTAACACCTGTCACAGAGACACAGTAAATAAAACCTGATCTCTGCACCTCTACTACTCTCTTTATTCTTCCCTCTGTACTGGTTGGGGCCAAAAGAAAGATCAGCGACAGATCAACTGCCCCTGCCACTTCCATTAACCCTGCTGCCTCCTCAGGTGGAAGATCGGGAATTATCAGTCCATCCACACCTGCCTCTGCACACCTCTGAATAAATCTATCCTGGCCATAGGCATAAAGAGAATTATAGTAACCCATCAATAACAGTGGCAGCTCAGAATCCTCACGGAAATCACTGACCAGCTCCAGTATACTATCCATCTTAACTCCTCCTGCCAGTGCCCTTGCTGATGCCCTTTGAATAACAGGGCCATCAGCAAGGGGGTCAGAAAAGGGTATCCCCAGCTCCACCAGATCAACTCCCCTTTCTGGCAGCTCCTGTAAGAGAACACGGGTAAAGTTAAGCCCTGGATCACCGGCTGAGAAATAGGTAATTAGAGCCCGCCTATTATCAGCTCTTAAACTGGCAAAGGTTTTATCTATTCTGTTCATTCTGCCTCCTCCTTTATGATACTAACATCCTTGTCACCACGACCTGAAAGATTAACAATTATTATCTCATCAGCCTCCATCTCCCCAGCCTTCCGGGCTGCAAAGGCCAAAGCATGAGCACTCTCCAGGGCAGGGATGATCCCCTCCAGTCTGGACACCTCCTCAAAAGTATCGAGCGCCTCCTGATCGGTGACTGAAACATACTCGGCCCGCTTTGTATCGGCAAGATGGCTGTGCTCGGGTCCTACACCGGGATAATCCAGACCGGCTGAAATAGAATGAGCAGGGCTTATCTGGCCCTCTTCATCCTGGAGCAGATAACTCAGAGCACCATGCAGGATTCCTCTTTCTCCTTTACTGATTGAAGCTGCATGCTGGCCACTCTCCAGTCCCAGTCCGGCCGCCTCCACCCCAAAGATCTGAACCCCTTTATCCTCCAGAAAGGGATAAAAAAGACCTATCGCATTGCTGCCACCACCAACACAGGCAATCAGAGCCCCTGGCAATCTATTCTCCTCTTTAAGAATCTGCTCTCTTGCTTCTTCACCGATTATTTTCTGAAAGTCGCGGACCATGGTAGGATAGGGATGAGGGCCAACAACAGAACCGATAATATAGTGTGTATGCTCCACATTGGTAACCCAGTCTCTGATGGCCGCATTGGTTGCATCCTTAAGTGTCTTTGTGCCCTCCTCCACCGGAATAACCTCAGCCCCCAAAAGCCTCATCCGATATACATTCAGAGCCTGTCGCTTTATATCCTCACTGCCCATATAGATCTGGCAGTCCAGCCCAAATCTGGCAGCAACAGTGGCTGTAGCCACACCATGCTGTCCGGCACCGGTTTCAGCAATTATTCTTTCCTTACCCATCCTGGTGGCCAAAAAGATCTGCCCCATGGTGTTATTGATCTTATGAGCGCCGGTATGGTTTAAATCCTCCCGTTTAAGATAGACCCGGGCCCCCTGCCAGGCTTCAGTTAGACCGGCAGCATAATAAAGAGGAGTAGGGCGGCCACAGTAATCACGCAGGTTTAACAACAGCTCCTGCTGGAATTCATCCTCAGCCAGATAGTCCCTGCAGGCCTCCTCCAGTTCTTCTAAAGCCGGCATCAGTGTTTCAGGAACAAACTGACCACCAAAGCCACCAAAATAACCCTTCTTCTCCATTATCTAAACATCCTTTCTCAATTAACTGTCAAATAGTATTTCTGCCACTCTCCGCAACAATACTGGATCCTTTTTGCCAGGTTTAATCTCCACCCCACTGTTAAGATCAAGGGCATAGGGATTAACTTTCTTCACCGCCTTAAACAGGTTATCGGGTCTCAGTCCACCGGCCAGAAATATTCTATCCTCAAGGCCCATGATCATCCGCCAGTCAAAGGTTGAACCGGTTCCTCCTCGCCGATGTGGGTGATGGCTGTCAAGAAGAAAAAAGTCCACTCCTTCCTGCCTGAACTCAGATAACCCCTTCAGAGAGGTCTGATCCTTAACCCTGAAAGCCTTAATAATTCTCAGACCCTCACGCTGTAGTCTGTTGCAGTATGCCGGTGTTTCATCACCATGGAGCTGTACCAGGTCAAGTCCGCAGTAACTGGCAATAGAAAGGACTTTATCCGGTTTTTCATTAACAAAAACACCCACTTTTTGTACCCTGGAGGGCACCCTCTTAATAATCTCTTTTACCTCTGAGGCTTTAACCTGGCGAGGACTGTCAGCAAAGATAAAACCCATCAGATGAAAACCCAGTTCAGCTATCAGCTGGGCATCACTGACAGAGGTGAGACCGCAGACCTTAACCCTCACCATCTTTGCTCACCTCCCTGGAGGAGGAGAGCAGCTCCTCAATTTTCAAGACTGGATCAGGGCTGGACATCAGGGCTTCACCCACCAGCATCGCATCGATACCCGCTGCCACCAGCCCTTCAACATCAGAGCTGTTTTTAATTCCACTCTCACTAACCACCAGAGTCTCGGCAGGAATCATAGCCCCAAGCTCCAGGCTTTTTTTGAGATCTACCTGAAAGCTGTGCAGATCCCGGTTATTGATGCCGATTATATCGGGAACTTCTCCGGTCAAAACTTCCTCCAGCTCCTCCCGGCTGTGAACCTCAACCAGCACATCAAGGTCAAGATCGTAGGCAGTCCGGTAAAGATCATTTAGTTTTTCCTTCTCCAGTACAGCTGCAATTAAGAGCACCGCATCAGCACCATAATACCGAGCCTGATAGAGCTGATAGGGATCAAAGATAAAGTCCTTACAGAGGACCGGTAAAGATATT
The DNA here is from genome assembly GCA_964641385.1 of uncultured Clostridia bacterium. Classification (GTDB taxonomy): domain Bacteria; phylum Bacillota; class Halanaerobiia; order CAZXKH01; family CAZXKH01; genus CAZXKH01. The sequence continues at coordinate 4,351 of CAZXKH010000155.1, forward strand.
TTCCTCTTAACTATCCTCAGATACTCCATCCGGCCCTGAAAATAATTCTTCTCAGTCAGCACAGAAAGAGCATCTGCACCGGCCCGCTGGTAACAGCCTGCCACCTCAGCCGGAGAAAAACTGCTGGCAATTACACCCTTAGAGGGTGAAGCACCTTTAACCTCAGCAATTAATGAGATATCAGGTCCAGCAAGGGCCCCTCTAAAATCTCTGGTGGCAGGTAGGGCTGAGACCTTGCTTGCCAGCTCTTCCTGTGTAATCCTTTTCTTGTCCAGCCTGACATCTTCCTGTCGTCGCTTAACAATCTCCTTAAGGATACTCATACCCACCACCTAGGCCGCCAGGGTCCCGCTGAGATTAATCAGATCCTGTAATTTTTTCATCGCCTGGCCGGAAAGGATGGATTCCTCTGCCACTTCAATACCCTCTGCCAGATCAGAGGCCCTTCCTCCCGCCACCAGTGCAGCTGCTGCATTCAAAAGGACAATATCCCGCCCTGGCCCCGGATCCTCACCCTTAAGAATACCAAAGGTAATACGTGCATTCTTTCTCGGGCTGCCCCCCTTGAGCTGCCCGGGGCTGGCAGCTGAGATCCCTAAATCACCTGGGTGAAGACAGAAACTGCTAACCCTGCCTTCCTTCAAACTGGCAACTCTATTCTTCCCCAGGGTTGAAAACTCATCCAGCCCACCTGCCCCATGAACCACGAAGGCGCTCTTAACCCCCAACCGCAAAAGCACCTCAGCCAGAGGTACTGTTAGCTGTTCATCATAAACCCCGAGAACCTGAATCTGTGCCCGGGCTGGATTGGTCAAAGGTCCCAGAAGATTAAAGATGGTTCTTATCCCCATCTCCCGTCGGGGACCAAGGGCATGCTTCATGGCCAGATGGAAGTTGGGGGCAAAGAGAAAGCCGATTCCGATCTCCTCTATACATTTTTTAACCCCCTCAGGACCCAGCTTTAGATTCACTCCCAGCTCCTCCAACAGATCAGCACTACCGCTTTTACTGGAAACAGAAC
>CAZXKH010000156.1:0-5333 GCA_964641385.1 uncultured Clostridia bacterium
GTCCATTCCCTCCGGATGGCCTGATAATCATAGCTCACATCCAGAAGGCCCCTCTCCTCTCCACAGGAGGAGCAGAGATAGGTATCAGCCTCTGCTTCATACTCCCTGCCACAGCCAATACAGACCAGTCCTAAGACATATTTCATTGCCATTAATTTATCCCTCTTTCAGCTGTTTCAGAAGACCTGTGCGGTCATTGAATTCTTTGATCAGTCTATCAATCCTGCCCGTCATCTGATGTAGATTTCCCCAGTATTCTTGATAGTCATGCCACTGAGCATTGAGCTCATCCAGCTCCTTGCCCTGCTGCTCAATCCAGGTATAGTACTTCAAATTATGGATCCTTCTCTGATCCTCAAGGGTCAGCTCCTGCAGGTAGTCAGTGCTCAGAGATGAAAGGTGCTGGTGATAATCCATCAGGGCCCTTTCCCTCTGGTAGCGACCAAGCTCTTCTTCCATCTCCCGCAGCCGGGAGGCATAGAGCTCTGCTGAATCTGTAAAGACAGTCAGCAGTACATCCTCTTCGGTCAGCTGGTAATAACAGGCCAGCTTAATGGCTCCTACCATATTGCACAGGCTGGAAATACCCATCAAAGAGAGCCGCTCAACAGTCTCTACCGGAATAGCCCGCTCCAGCAGGTACTCCCTTCCGGCCGGTTCGTTGAAGAGACGTAAGAGGGCCAGGGGATGGTGATCATCAACGGCAATTATCAGATCAGTGTTTCTGAGATTATGAATCCAGGGAACATGTTTATCACCAATGCCCTCAATGCGGTGAGAGCCAAAGCCATTGTTTAACAGGGTGGGACACTGCAGGGCCTCACAGACTGCTATTTTGCTCTCAGGATAAAGCTCCTTTAAGTAGTCACCGGCAGCAAGGGTCCCTCCGGAACCACTGGCCAGAACCAGGCCCCTATAGTTATCCCGAGAACTCATAACCTCCTCCAGAGTCTCTTCCATGGCCCTTCCGGTCACTTCATAGTGCCAGAGATGGTTACCCAGTTCATCGAACTGGTTAAAGATCACCACATCCTCCCTGCTCTCCCTGAGCTCCCAGCACTGATCGAAGATTTCCTTGACATCACTTTCGGTACCGGGAGTGGCAATCACCTCACCGGCAACCTCAGAGAGCCAGTCAAAGCGCTCCTGGCTCATCCCCTCAGGCAGAATGGCAATGGAATCACAGGCCAGAAGCTGTGAATTATAGGCACCACCACGACAGTAATTACCGGTGGAGGGCCAGGCTGCCCGCTGGGTGGTTGGATCGAATTGACCGGTAATCAGGCGCGGCACCAGACAGCCAAAGGTAGCCCCTACCTTGTGGGCACCGGTGGGCATCCATTTCCCCACCAATCCAATAATCCTGGCCTTAACCCCTGTCAGTTCACGGGGCAGCTCCAGATAGTTTACCCCTCCAAAGAGACCTCCCTGTTGCACCGGTTCGTTCTGCCAGGAAATACGGAAAAGATTGTGGGAATCAATCTCCCAGAGGCTCAGCTTTTGCAACTCTTCTTTAATCTCTGGAGGAATCAGGTCCGGATTTTTCATTTCTTCAAAGCTGGGGATAATTATTCCCCGCTCCCGGGCTCTTTCCACCGTGCGCTCCAGCTGCTCTTTATTGATGGACAGATCTATCATCTACTTATTTCCTCCCTTATAAAAAACTAATGCCCAGGGGTTTTAACCCCTGGATAAAGATCCTGATCTACAGGCAGTAAACTATTAGAAGCAGGGTCTTAAAGGACGTTACCCTCAGACTCAGGGATAAAACCAATCCCCAGGGGAAGCCAGTTCCTCTCCCGGATACAGCCCCTGATTACTCCTGCCTGATATGCTACATTATCCAGCAGGAAGAATAGAATAAAATAAAGTGGATTTAATCCCGGCCTCTTCAGCAGGTACTCAACTAACCCCTGCAGTAGATGTAAGATAAATACTAACAGGGCCAGCCAGGGCAGAATCAGCAGGGCAGGGACAGTGATCAGCAAAAAATAATAACGGTTTAATCGCTGATTGTATAGATACAGAGCACTGGCCTGTGCCCTGAGAAGCACCAGCAATACCTTCCCTGGACCCAGTGGATAGCCCTTCCTCTCTAGCAGCAAATACTTGCCAAAAAGCTGCCAGAATAGATTCAGAAAGAACAGGCCCCCTGTCACTGCAAGAAAGGACCGGATACCAAATACCAGCATGGTTATGATCCCCACCAGAAATATTAGGCCATTCCCCTGAAAGAGAGGCAGCCGGGCCTTATCCTGCTGATGCTCTCTGTAGAGTTTGGCCTCAGACTGTCCGTAATGGTATCTCCGCTGCATAAAGGAGGTCACTTTACTGCGATGATGGTGATAAACAAGTCCCCGGGGCAGGTAATAGATACTCTCCCTCTGCTGGAGGATCCTCCAGCAGAGATCAACATCCTCACCCACGCGCAGCCGGGGATTGAAGCCTCCGACCCTGAGCAATGTACTTCTCCTAACCAGTAAATTGCAGGTGGGCAGATAGGTAAGAGCACCATCCTCCCTGATTCTTCGCTGTTCTTTCCCCATAAAAAGAGGTGAATTAGATGCTTCATATTTTCCCAGAGGGGTCTTTAAATCGGCAGAGGCCACAGCACCACCAACAGCCCCCAGATCAGAAGCCTGAAAGGAGGGTACCAGCTGCTGGAGCCAGTCTTCTTTGGCCAGACAGTCGTCATCTAAAAAGGCAATTATCTCCCCCCTGGCTTCGCTTACTGCCCGGTTCCTGGCCGCCCCCGGACCAGAATTGGTCTCCATTCTCAGCACCCTGACCTGAGCAGAGTATGCAGAGAGATCAATGGGCTCTGGCGAAGCATCATCGACGACAATAAGCTCCAGTCTCTCTCCTGGATAATCCAGCTGGAGCAGAGAATCCAGACAGGACTGCAGCTTCTGGCTGCGCTGATAGGTGGGGATCACAACTGTTACCTGGGGCAAAGCCTCTTCTGGCTGCCAGCCGGGAAAAATTCTGATCAGAAAACCCTTCTTCTCCAGCCGACTGGCAAAGGAAATAAGCTGCTGCCTATCAAGATCAAAGTCCTGATCCTCTCCACAGAGACCTCTGATAACTTTGAAGCCCTCTCCACTTAAACGAAGAATTTTCAGGGGGTGTTCTCTGGTCAATACTGCCCCTGTTCCCTCTCCCTCTTGAAGGGTAACTCCCCGGGCCAAACGATATTTTAACACAGTATCACCCTACTTTTTTATCAGATAATCCACCAGTCGGGTAACCATCTCCTCCGGTTCACCGGTTAAGACCTCACCCTCCTGCCTCTCGATCCCGGTATCTATCAGACTCCTTAACCTCTCCTCAGCCGACAGACTGAGAGCAGGTGTCTTTGGTCTGGTAATTACCGGCTCCGGGAACCTGATTCTAATCCGGGCTGTCCCTGCTGCCCTGGAACCCACCTGCTCCTCCCTCAGACCTAAGGAGCGCAAACCCCTTGCCTCCACTCCCCGGCGAAGATGTGGTAACAAAGAAGCAAGATTAGCCTCAGAAAGAGGAGGTGGGGCAGTGGAATCATCAAGGGCCAAAAAGACCGGTGTTTTAACCTCCAGCCGCTGGCGCTTACCCCGCTCATACCTGCGGATAACAGTAACTCTATCCCTTGCAACCCTCTCCAGGCAGCTGATCCCCGATAGAAAAACCAGCTCTGCTTCAGCAGCAAGGGCTCCCGCCAGGCCACCCTCTACCTGATCAAGTGAAGTCTCACCAGCCAGGACCAGCTCCGGTGACAGCTCCTTCAGTAGTGCAGCCAGTGCCCTTGCCTTGCCCTGCAGGTCAGCTCCAGTAAAGGATGGATCCCAGATCCTGGTGGCACTTTTTGCCCCCTCTGCCAGAGACCAGCTTAAATCCTCATCAAGGGATGGAGGACCCAGGGCAATAAGATGGATAGAAGCTGCTGGAGCCAGGCTTCTGATCTGCTGCAGTGCCTGCCAGTCACCGGGGTTGATCATTCTCTTCATGCTCTCCCTGATGGGCCTCTCCCCACTGGCATCCGGTGGTAGAGGGACCCGGGAGTCAATTACACTTCTTATCAGGACACATACCTTCATTTACTCACCACCCACCATAGATTGTTTTTAGGCCAAACGGTAACAGATACCCGTCCCCTGCCGGGGATAGTTCCACTGCAGATGATCACAGATCAAATAACAGCTGCCACATTCCAGACAGGCCTCATGGTTAAACTCTATTCCCCTTTCCTCATGAGGCAGATAGCACCGGGCAGGACAGATGATTAGACAGTTTTTATGCTCACACCGCTGACACTCTTCAAAATCCACGACAATATGGGTCTCCCTGTCAACCAGATATCGATTTAATTTTAACTGCACTTCAATCTTTACCATAGGACAGCCCTCCCCATCTGATAACCATCCTTAATCATTTGCCAGTAGCCCAGATCTTCACCAAGTAATTTGCGGACTGTTGATACCAGTTTTGGATGACCGCTGCCATCTACCTTAAACCACTCCTCTAACACCCGACAGGCAAAGGAAGGATAAAGATCATAAAGTCTCTGGTTTTGAAGCATGGGGATGGCATGCCGGTAGCGCTTTAAATCCTGAAGTACATAACTATCCCTCAGCTTGCTCTCATAGCTGGCCATTGTCCCCTGATCAAAACACTTTGCTGCAAAGGCCTCTATCACCGTCTCTGCTGCCAGCTGGCCGGAGGTAATGGCCAGATTAACTCCCTCCAGAAAAACTCCACCGGCCAGAACCAGACCGGCTGCATCTCCAGTTACCAGCATCCCCCCTGTAAATAGCTGTGGCACCATCTTGATCCCACCCTCTGGTATTAAATGGGCCGAGTATTCCAGGGATCTGCCACCATCAATTAGTGGTGCCAGCTGAGGATGTCTTTTAAAGCTGTCCATCAGCTCATAGATCACTTTTCCATTTTCCACCAGATGATGTGCCTGCACAACAACCCCCAGGGAGATACTGTCCCGGTTGGTATAGAGGAAACCGGCCCCATGCAGATCCTCAGCAAAGGTCCCGATAAACTCATTGGATAGCCCCTGGCAGTGATCAAGGGAGAACCTCTTTTCTATTTCATCCTGTGAAAGCTGGATGGTCTCCTTAACTCCCAGAGAAAAATGATGGACAGTAAAGTCCTTCCGCAAACCCGCTTTCTGGGCCAGGAAGGATAGAGCCCCATCAGCTGCAATAACTGCCCGGGCATGAAGATCCCCTCTGGTGGTTTTGACCCCCACCACCTGCTCACCCTCCCTGATTACATCCTGGACGGTAGTCCTGGTCAACAGGAGAGCACCGGCCTTTACTGCCTGCCGGGCATACCAGTCATCA
>CAZXKH010000157.1:0-5313 GCA_964641385.1 uncultured Clostridia bacterium
CAATTTTTAAGCACAAAACAATTCCTGGATACAAGACCAGGTATAAGCCCTTTATAGATATGCTGATGTTATTATGAAAAAAATACTCTAGCTGCCAGGAGTAGTAAATTGTAAATAATCAAAAAAGGAATATTAGTTCTCATGTAGAACAATTAATGGTGAGGAAGAGTGGAGGGGTATTGCATTTCTCAGGGCCGCCTGGCCCAAAATATTATTATGTTTTAGAGGAGTGAAGTGTAAATGGAGAAAAATTATGATCTGGTGGTAATAGGTAGTGGTCCCGGGGGTTATGTGGCTGCTATTAGGGCTGCTCAGCTGGGAGCTTCTGTAGCCTGTGTGGAGAGTAGAGATCTTGGAGGAACCTGCTTAAACAGAGGATGTATACCTACCAAGGCTCTGGTAAAGGCCGCACATATGGTTAAGGATTTTAATCGGGCCGAGGAGTTTGGTTTTCATCTTTCCGATCTGTCCATTGATCTGGAACAGGTAATGAAAAGAAAGGATGAAGTGGTCTCCACTCTGGTGGGAGGGGTTGAAAAGTTATTCTCCTCTAATGGAGTTGACTACTATCCGGGAAGGGGCAGTATACCTGCTCCCGGTAAGGTGAAGGTTGAGGGTGAAGATGAAAGTTTTGAGCTGAAGACGGAAAACATAATGATTGCTACTGGATCCTGCCAGAAAAACCCTCCTGTTGATGAGGAGGATTTAAAACATACTATCTCCAGTGATGATGCCCTGGAACTGACAGAGATTCCGGAAAAGATGGTAGTTATAGGTGGCGGGGTACTGGCGGTAGAGTTTGCCTGTATCTATAATACCTTTGGGACTGAGGTGGAGATGATCAAGCGCAGTCCTCTGATTCTGCCTCCCATTGATCCTGAAATATCGAGAAGATTAATGGCCCTGCTGAGAAGAGAGGGTATCAAGATCAATACCGGTATCTATATTAAGGGTATTGAGGCTGAGGACGAAAACACCAAGAGGATTGTTGCTGATAACAAGAAGGGTGAAGAGGTCTCCTTCTCTGGAGATGCCATTCTGGTAGCCATGGGAAGAAACCCTGATTTTGGTGGCCTTGATCTGGATGGTCTGGGAATTGATTATACTGAGGAGGGAATTCAGGTCGATGAATACCTGGAAACCTCTGTTCCCGGAATATATGCCATTGGTGATGTGCTGGGCAGATATTATCTGGCTTCTGTGGCCTCGGCTGAGGGCATTCTAGTAACCGAGAATCTCTTTTCAGAGGGAGAGAAGGAACCGATGGAGTATAATGCTATACCGCAGGTTGTCTTCTCTGATCCCGAAGTGGCCAGTGTGGGGTTGACTGATAAGGAGGCCAGAAAAGAGGGTATTCCAGCCTCGGTCTCTAAGTTTCCATTTTCTGCAAATGGTAAGGCAGTGGCCCTTGGTGAGACCAATGGTATTGTCAAGCTGGTAGCGGATAAAGGGGATGGCAGGCTGATTGGTGCTCACTTAATGGGGCCTGCAGCAGGCGATCTGGTACATGAGACTGCATTGGCTGTTAAGATGGGGGCTACAGCCCGTGAGGTGGGAGAATTGATTCATGCTCATCCCACTCTCTCTGAGAACATTATGGAGGCGGCAGAGGGAATCTATACCAAACCCATTCACCTGATGAAGAGAGGTAGAAGAAGATAGTCAACTCATTACTACAATTCATATAAAATACAGCTGAGGAGAGAAGATGATGCTCTTAGCCATTGATGTTGGCAATACCAATACCGTGATCGGTCTTTTTCGTAACAGTGAACTGCTGGTTCACTGGCGGATATCAACTGATCCCTATAAGACAGCAGATGAGTTCTGGATCTTTTTATTCAATCTGCTTAATCTTCAAAAGTACGGGGTTAACAGTATTGAGCAGATGGTTATCTCCTCAGTGGTGCCACCGGTGGTTATGGCTCTTGATGAGATGGCTAAGGAGTATCTTGAAATTTCACCACTGGTGGTGGGGCCCGGTATTAAGACCGGGATTAATATCAAACTTGATAACCCCCGGGAACTGGGAGCCGATCGGCTGGTAAATGCCGTTGCTGCCCATGAAATAATTGGAGGGCCGGTGATTATTGTTGATTTTGGAACTGCCACTACCTTCTGCGCTGTTACTGAAGATGGTGAATATCTGGGTGGTGCCATTGCTCCTGGAATTGAAACCTCCATCGAGGCTCTCTTTAAGCGGGCAGCCAAGTTGCCCCGGGTGGAGATCGATCTGCCCTCCTCAGTTATTGGCAGAAGTACAGAGGAGGCCATGCAGTCAGGTATTATTTATGGTTTTGCCAGTCAGATCGATGGGGTTGTAAGTAGAATAAAGAAAGAGCTATCTCCCTCCAGTCAGACGATTGCTACGGGCGGGCTGGCCGAGATGATCTGCCGTCATACTGCTACCATTGATCACGTGGATCAGCTCTTAACACTAAAGGGTTTATATTATATTGCTACCATGAATAGTTAGCTCTGTAATCTGATAACGGAGTGTGCATAACAGATCAGCTCATGTCCAGGACATGGACTGGTCTGTTATTTTTTTAGGAAAAAATGAGCCCTTGGGTTATCTAATCAGTTATTGCCGGCTCAACATCGGGGTCTGAGTAACGGTGAAGCTCGCGCATAACAGGGGTTTTTATCCTTGCTTTTTCTGCCAGCCTGAAGAGTTCCTGGTTCAGCCTGGCCATCTCATCACGGGCATTTCTGGCATGGCGTGCCCCGCCGATGTCCATCAGCCTGGTATTTAATACTCTCTGAAAGAGGGGGACCAGAATGAATTCAGGAATAATATTCATCAGATGAAATTTTTTTGGTTCAACAGGGATACCATTGGCTTTAAGTACTTTAAAGGCTTCCCGCATTCCACGGATTCCCTTTCTAACTCCCTCTTTGCTCCGGGAGAGTCTGTAGTTACACTCTCCAGCCATATAGATGGCATTGGCCAGTGGGCCCACCAGTGCCACATGATAGTATTTCCAGGCTTCCATGTTTTTGCTTAGCACCACCGGAAAACCTGCTTCTTGGAAGGCGCCAGCTATTTCCTTTAAGCGTTCAGTGATCCTCCCCTTCAATTCACCAATGGTCATCTTTTCAGCAATCATATAACGTACAAGGTTACCATCTCGTTCACCACCTGCATTGGCATGGCCCAGGATAATACGGTTCTCTCCCAGGGCATCGATTATAGGTTGTGAACCCTCAGCGGTATTGTGCATAAAGAGAAAGGCAGGTATCCTGGAGTTGGTTGCCAGCACAGGGAGAGCCTCTGCAAGCTGTGTCTTTTGAATTAGAACTACGCAGAGGTCAAAGTATTCATCAGCAGGCATTTTGTCCACTAATTTTACCCTGGTAACTGTTCGCTCTCCTGTTTCAAACTCTTCAAGTACAATTCCTTCTTCTTTAAGGTCTTCAAACCTTTTACCACGTGCCAGCAGTGTTACATTATTACCTGCTTCTTTCATTCGGGCTGCATAGAGACTGCCAAGTACACCGGCACCAAAGAATAGGATTTTCATATCCTTAAACCATCCCTTCTATTACATATTTTTTATAATGAATTTTATTATTAATTATACCATCAATGGAAGAGAATATTAACTGTTCAGATCTATAGTCCTGTCCTGGTCATACCGCCAGGTTTTCTTTGATACTGATGGTGCAATAGATAATTTTAACAGAGATTACAGATGATGGATATATTTTGATGGCAACCTGAGGCTGAAGATAGAGGTAATAGAATACTTTGCGCGAAGTAAATATATGAATAGATAATAATTAGGAAAGGGGAACTGTTGCTATGATTTCCAAAACAAAGGTCTGGCTGACTCTTTTAATAGTTGTCATCCTTTTCTCCCCCTCTACTATGGCCGGGTTTGCTGAGCAGCTGGAGCATCCCACTGACTTTAAGTCTCTGATCGAGCTCTTTGATTCTTTAAACTACACCTGGTACGGTGTGGAAGAGGAGGAGAGAATGGAAATATCCATCTCCATTTTCCTGGAGGGTCAGGAGGAAGTTGACGGCGAGAAGGCAGATCGAGTGCGTTTTTTATTTGAGCAACAAGAGCAAGAGGAGGAGAGTCAGGAGTTTAATATCTGGTTTGATGAAGAGGGAGGTCTGCTGCAGGTGGTTGTTGATGGTGAGCAGATACCTGTGCAGTTTGCCGGCATGATGCTTTCTTCCTTTCAACAGTCTTTATTCATGCCCTTCCAGATGATGGAGGGATACAATCCTGAGATAATCCTGGAGGGAATAGAGGTCCCTGGATGGACAGTTGAAGATACTCAAAAAACTGTTGAAGAGATTGGTGAACAGGAAATAGAGGCCCTGAGGATTAATGCTCTGGTTGAACCTCCTGCCTTTGAAGATGAGATGTTGCTGGAGGCTACAATTGGAGACTTTGGTTTATTCCAGCTCTTGGTATCTCTGGAGGTCAGGGAGGCTGTCTCACCCGATCAGTCAGTCTTTGGTTATCAGCTAAAGGGATTTAATTTACGATAACCTCTTAATAAGCAGGGGTAAATTGATATCCTCTACTCTTCCTTTGTTTTTTTGCTAAGCGGCATTTTGGGAGCTATTTTGCCCGGCTTTTTTTCTGGTTAACAGGCAGTCCATTGCTGGTAGCCAGTTTTTAAGCCTTAAGTTATGCAATAATTATCTTTAAATAAGGATAATCTGAACTTAAGCCCTTGTATTATTGGTCAACAACCAGACTTTTTGTTGTAATTAATAGTTAAGGAGAGCCCTAGCTTAGCCCAAAGCTCAGCAGGAAAGAAGGGTGAAATTAATGTCATTTAAAGAATTTGGAGCAGAGCCGTACAGGATCAAGATGGTGGAACCACTGCACAGAGCCTCAAGGGAAGAGAGGGCAGAAAAACTGTCTGAGGCTGGTTATAATACCTTTCTCTTGCCGGCCCGGGACATCTATATTGATCTCTTAACTGACAGCGGAACCAGTGCCATGAGTGACCGGCAGTGGGCAGGTTTGATGCTGGGTGATGAATCCTATGCTGGCAGCGAAAACTTTTATCACTTAGAGGAGACTGTACAGGAGATAATGGGTTTTAAGTATGTAGTGCCCACCCATCAGGGTCGGGGAGCTGAGAACATACTATCCCAAATCATGATCAGTGAGGGAGATTTAATTCCTGGTAATATGTATTTTACCACTACCAGGGCTCATCAGGAGCTGCAGGGTGGTACCTTTGTGGATGTAATCATTGATGAAGCTCATGACTCTCAGGCTGAACACCCCTTTAAGGGAAACATTGATCTTGGGCGCCTGGAGGAGCTAATTGAGAGAGTGG
>CAZXKH010000158.1:0-3174 GCA_964641385.1 uncultured Clostridia bacterium
ATTATAGAGGTGGTAGAATTTTTTTCCCTGAGCTTTGTCGATTGCGATTAGTTTAAGTTCTCCCTCCGGGCAGTGGTAGAGATTTACACTCTCCGGATGCTGGTGATGCATGGTCTCACCACAGCTCAGTTTAAGGCTGATGGTATCAGCCCTTCTGGTTCTATCAGTCAGGGGAGCGGGTTTAAAGATGATGAAAATGGTTAATAATAGAAGTAATAACAGGCCGGTGATAAAAAAGTACTTTAGGTCCTTTTCCATTCTTAACATTTCTATTTATCACCTCACTTTAGGGTCTGATGATAATATATTTCTTATTTCTACGTCTATTCTATAACTCCTTCCGGAGAAGGAGACATTTATGCAGGAGGTGATCCTGGGTAACCAGGGATGATGAAGCTCTTATCTAATTTAAGGATCCTTTTACTGGTAGTGATTGGTGTTCTCTTTGTATCTTTCCTGGTGGGAGCCAACTTCTATACCGATCTCTTGTGGTTTCAGAACCTGGATTTTGCAGGTATCTTCTGGACCATCTTTTTAACCAGGATCGGTATCAGGCTGGCGGCCATCATTGTCTTTACTGTCTTTCTTTATTTAAACCTTCGTTTCACCCGTCCAGCAGTTCTGAGCTTTATTGAAAGAATGGGAGAAAGAAAAGATGAGGATAAGATAGTCGATATTAGTGAGAGAATGGAGAATCCCTTAAAGAATATTCTTACTCCAGGTCGGTTGAACCTCTTCTATCTGGGTGGTTCACTCTTTATTTCCCTTTTATTCAGTACCCTGGGAGGTGAGGCCTGGCTTTCACTGCAGAAGTTTTTAAACTCTCTTCCCTTTGGGGTTGAGGATCCCATCTTCAGCCTTGACCTTGGCTTTTATATCTTCCGCCTGCCCTTTGTCACCCGGCTTTATGAGATGGGCATGATTATGATTGTCATGACCGGTATTGCTGTTGCTGCCATCTATATTTTAACCGGTAATTACCGCAGCTGGAAGGAGGGAATCGGCAAGAATAAGCGGGCCCAGCTGCATCTCTCTGTCCTGGCAGGCCTCTTTTTTGTCCTGCGGGCCTTTGGTTATCGCCTTGATATGTACAACCTGCTCTATTCACCCCGGGGAGTGGCCTTTGGTGCCAGCTATACCGATGTAAATGCCCAGCTTATGGCTTTAAGGGTCATGTTCTTTCTGGCTCTTCTGGTCTCCATTTTTATCTTTATCAATATCTTTGCTCGCCGTTTCCGGTTTGTAGTGGGTTCAGTGGTGCTTTTGGTTGCAGTCTCCTTTCTGCTGGGCACCATCTATCCCAATTTTGTGCAGCGCTTTCAGGTTGAGCCCAATGAAATCGTCAGGGAGACCCCCTTTATTGAACACAACATTGAGTTTACCCGCCAGGCCTATGGTCTGGACAGGATTAAAAGTGAACCCTTTGAGGTGATGGATGAGGTAACAGGTGATGATATCAGGGAGGCTGTGGCCACCATCAACAATATCCGCCTCTGGGATCCCAGGCCCTTACTCTCCACCTATCGACAGATACAGGAGATGCGGGTTTACTATGACTTTGCCGATGTTGATGTTGATCGCTACTGGATCGATGGTGAGATGAGGCAGGTAATGCTCTCTGTCAGGGAGATGAACCAGACCAAGCTGCCCGACCGGGCCCAGACCTGGATCAATCAAAGGCTTCAGTATACCCATGGTTATGGTGTGGCCATGACCCATGTTAGCGGTGTGCGCCCCAACGGTCTTCCCAGCTTCTACCTGGAGGATATCCCTCCCAGAACCGAGATTGAGGAGCTGGAGATCACCAGACCTGAAATATACTACGGTGAGCGGACCTCACCCATGGTCATCACCAACACCGATGCCCGGGAGTTTAACTACCCCATGGGTGATGAGAATGTTTACACCATGTATGAGGGACGGGGTGGGGTGCAGCTGACTAATTATCTGCGGCGGGCAGCCTTTGCCTTCCGCTTTGGTGATGTCCGGATCATGCTCAGTGATGATATCCATGATGAAAGCCGGTTGATGTTTGATCGCACCATCCAGGAGCGGGTTAGTAAGATTGCCCCCTTCCTGCGGCTGGACAATGACCCCTATCCCGTTATCTATGATGGTCGGATTCTCTGGATTCAGGATGCCTATACCACCACTGACCGCTATCCCTATTCCGAACCCTATCGGGACTGGGGTAACTATGTCCGCAACTCCATCAAGATCGTCATCGATGCCTACCAGGGTGAGGTCGATTTTTACCTCTTTGATGAGGATGACCCCCTGGCTCAGGTCTATGACCGGATCTTTCCCGACTTTTTGACTCCCATGGAGGAGATGCCCCAGGGTCTGGAGCTACACCTTCGCTATCCCGAGGATCTCTTCCAGCTGCAGGCCAGAATGCTGCAGATTTATCATATGCAGAATCCGGTGGTCTTCTACAACCAGGAGGATGTCTGGAATATCCCCAACGAAGTCTTTATGGGGAGTACCATCGAGATGATCCCCTACTACCAGGTTATGCAGCTGCCCGGGGAGGAGGAGGCGGAGTTTGTGCTCATGCTGCCCTTTACCCCCTCCCGCAGGGATAACATGATCTCCTGGCTGGCGGCCAGATCCGAACCAGATAACTACGGAGAGATGATACTCTATGAATTCCCCAAGGAAGAGTGGATACGTGGTCCCAGACAGATCGAGGCTCAGATCGATCAGCACCCGGTTATTTCCCAGCAGATCTCTCTCTGGAGCCAGCGCGGTTCAAGGGTGATCAGGGGTAACCTGCTGGTGATTCCCATCAAGAACTCCCTGATCTATGTGGAGCCCCTCTATATCCAGGCCGAGGAGAGCGAACTGCCTGAACTGGCCCGGGTGATTGTGGGCTTCGGTGAGGAGCTGGTCATGGAACCCAGTCTGCAGCTGGCCCTTGATCGCCTCTTCGAAATGCCAGAGGAGATTATGGAAGAGGTGGAGGAGATGGTGGAAGAGTATGAGGTAAGGGATGATCCCACCATGGACCTCCAGGAGCTGGCAAATGAGGCTCTTAGTATCTACGATGAATCACAGCAGGCCATCAGTGAGGGAGACTTTGCCCGCTTTGGCGAGCTGCTCTCAGAGCTGCGAAGTGTGCTGGAGAGAATGGAAGGACTTGTTGGCGATAACTAATTTCCCTCAGTAAGAGAG
>CAZXKH010000158.1:3274-5298 GCA_964641385.1 uncultured Clostridia bacterium
AGGGCAGTGACCACCCATCCGGTGCTGGTGGAGGCAGTAACGAGGTTGATGCAGGATTATGGGGGCGAGGTGACCATTGCCGACAGTCCGGGGGGACCCTTTAGAGAGGGAAGGTTAAAAAGGGTCTATCAGAAGACGGGCATGAAAGCGGTGGCAGAGGCCACTGGAGCCCGGCTCAGTTACAGCCTTGGTTCTTATAAGCTTAACCTTGAGGAGGGAAAAGTGGCCCAGAGCTTTGAGGTGGCAGACTTCTTACAGGATGTTGATCTGCTGGTTAACATGCCCAAGTTGAAATCACACCCTCTGACCGGTTTGACCATCGGGGTCAAGAACCTCTTTGGCGTTATTCCCGGCCTGGATAAGATCGATTACCACCTAAAGCTGCAGGAGCGGGAATTCTTTTCCGAGTTTTTGATCGACCTGGCCCTGGCAGTGGCCCCGGGCCTTAATATCCTGGATGGGATTCTCTCCATGGATGGAGATGGGCCTTCAAGTGGCAGGGCCCGCAAGACAGGGCTTCTGCTTCTGGCCCGGGATCCCTTCTTGCTTGATCTGGCTGCCGGCAGGCTGGTGGGTTTAAAGGAGGAGGAGGTTTTAACCAACCGGCGGCTGCTGGAGCGGGGCCTGGCCCCTGCCTGGGAGGAGCTTAAGGCCGATCTGCCCGAAAAGATCCTGCAGGGGGATGAGTTTGAGATCCCATCTCCCGCTAAAATGAGTGCTGTGGTGGATAATCTTTTACCCCTGGGGCTTGGTAAAAGGCTGCTCAAGTATCTGCGGCCCCGGCCTAAATTTTTAAAGGAGAGCTGTATAGGCTGTGGTGACTGTGAATTAAACTGTCCTCCTGAGGCTTTAAAGCTCGATGAGGATGAAATCCCTGAGCTTGAACTGGAGAAGTGTATCCGTTGTTTCTGCTGCCAGGAGCTCTGCCCCCAGGAGGCAGTTGAGATCTATCGTCCTCTGCCCGGTCGACTCATCTTCCGCAGCTGAGGGTGGGAAAAGCTCTTCAATTTTCTCCCGCAGCCTCTGATCGAACTCTTCCCATTTCTTCTGCTCGTTGTTCTTTTCTTCCTTTGCTGGTCTTTCCTCATCGGGAAGTGCTTCTTTTTTAGTCACACACTGCCGGCAGCGGGAGGGCTGGGTACCCTTAATAAAGAGCTCCTCCTTTACCTGCTGACAGTTCTCACTCCTTTTCAGCAGGCTATCAGCACAGAGCTGTACTTCAATAACCCCTGGGGGTGGCTTCCTTTCTTCGGGGACAGTTGTCTGGATCCGGTTCATAATCTGGGCCCAGAGGGGGGCGGCAGTGCTGCCACCAGTTCCTGTTAGGTGGTACTCCCGATCATATCCCACCCAGATGGCCACCAGATAGCTGTCGGTATAACCTAAAAACCAGGCATCATGGTTGTCCTGGGAGGTTCCTGTTTTGCCCGCTGAACCGGGAGGAGCCAGCCTGTTGATGGAGCTGGCAGTGCCCTTCTCTATCACCTCTGAGAGGAGGTCACTGATAATAAAGGCTACCTCCTCCTCCAGGGCCTCCTCTGACCACTCACCTTTTCTGTAGAGCAGTTCACCCTCACTTCCTTTTACCTCCAGGATAGGGGTGGTATTGACCCTTAACCCTCCGTTGGCAAAGGCACAGTAGGCAGCAGCAAGCTCCAGCAGCCTGACTTCAGAGGTGCCAAGTACCAGGGAGAGATTCTCTTCCAGCTCACTCTCTATTCCCAGCCTCCGGGCCAGGTTAACGGTGCGGGAGGGATGGAGGCTCTGGTTGAGCTGGACTGAGACCACATTATCGGAATGGACCAGGGCCTGACGGAGGCTAAGGTCCCGGTAAAAATAGCTCTGGTTGAAGTTCTCAGGGCGATAGAGGCCCTCTTCTGTGGGCAGGGAGATGGGCTGGCTGGGAAAGAGGGAGCTGGTGGTATATCCCTTCTCCAGGGCGGCAGCATAGGTCAGGGGTTTGAAGGCTGAACCCGGCTGGCGCCTGGCCGAGACTGCCCGGTTCAACTGGCTCTGTGCGTAAT
>CAZXKH010000159.1:0-5245 GCA_964641385.1 uncultured Clostridia bacterium
CCAAAACCATCAAACTTTAAGCCCTGAACTTTATTTCTGCTTACATGCCAAAACATATTATTCTCCATCTTAGAGGAATGCAGGAGTATTGTCCCTGCTACTAAAACAATCTTCATGGAGGCTTTATACTATGACTGATGATCTTCAGCAGCTAATGAAGGATAGCTTCCCCTTCTATATGTCCCTTTCATCTCAAGAAAAAAAGCTCTTTAACAAGAGCAGTACCTGCTTTAAATACCCGGCTGAAAAAATTATTATGGAGGAGGGTTTTACCTGCAATAACTCCTCCTTTATTCTAAGAGGTTCCATCAGGATCTATAAGTTGTCAGAGGACGGTCGTCAGGTTACCCTCTACCGGGTCAGAGAGGGGGAGGTCTGTCTTCTGACTATAGCCTGTATCATGAGTGACAGAAGCTTTCCCGCCCTGGCCAGAGTAGAAAAAGAAACGGAAATGGTGGCTCTACCGGCAGAGGTCTTTCAGCAGCTGCTGCAAAATAATAGTTCCTTTCAGCAGTTCATTTTCTCTAAAATATTTTCCCGCCTCCAGGATGTAATGCTGACCTTAGAAAGGGTTGCCTTTGAGAGTATAGAAAAAAGAACAGCCGGATTTCTGCATCAGGTCTTCCAAAAACAAAAAAACAGACTGATTAAGATCACCCATGCCCAAATCGCCGGAGAGATAGGTACTGCCCGAGAGGTTGTCAGCAGAGAACTGAAAAGGCTGGAAGAAAAAAATATCCTCCATCTCTCCCGGGGTAAAATAAAGATCCTGGACCCTGAGGCCCTGAAAAAATCTGCCTCTGTGATATAGTCACAGAACTCCATCTCCCTTTATGGCATTATAGTATCAGCAACCAGAAAAAGGGGGATTATTATGTCTTCGATATCTTATCATATCAAAACAGAACGGACCTTTACTCTCATCAGAAAATATGCCTGGCTTGTGACTGTTATTGTGGCCCTTGGAGGGCAATTTCTGCCTGAGCTGGGCCTGGTGGTACCACTGATCATGCTGGCCTTAATGGCCACCAGCCTCTTTAAGGGGAGATACTGGTGTGGTAACTTCTGCCCCCATGGCAGCCTTTACGATCAACTGATTTTACCCTTGAGCAGAAATAAAAATATTCCAGGATTTTTGAAGTCACGGTTCTTTGTGGCCTTCTTCTTTATCTTTTTTCTCTTCAATCTGAGTCGTCGTTTTATCAGTCTCTTTCAGCAGATGAATAACCCCTTCCAGCAGACCGGGTTTATCTTCTCCAATACTTATTTAATAGTCCTTTTGGCTGGAGGTCTTCTGGGAATATTTATCAGTCCCAGAACCTGGTGCCAGTTCTGTCCTATGGGTACCATTCAGCTACTCTTCTACCGGCTGGGCAAAGGACTGGGAATAAACAGTAAGAGTGACGAAAGGATTACAATCTCAGCCAAAGAGCTCTGCCACTCCTGTGGAAAGTGTGCCCGGGTCTGTCCCATGCAGCTTAAACCGTACCTCCAGTTTAACTCTCAAAATCAGCTGGAGAGCGAAGAATGCATCAGGTGCAACACCTGTGTGGAAAACTGTCCTGCCGGCATCCTGCAGCTGGCCAGTAAGAGCAAATCCGAAGAGATCAGGAAAAAAACCTCCCTGGATGGCTTTGATCGGGCTGACTTTTATCAGGCCAGAATAAAAAAGATCAGGGAATTAAAGGAAGATATCAGGGAATTTACCTTTGAACTTATGGATGCTGCTTCCATGGAGTTTAAACCCGGTCAGTTTGTCCTGATTGAAGTAATGGAAGAAGAAGAGATGTATCGGGCCTATACCATCTCCAGGAGCAGTGAGGACTCTCAGGAAATAAGTATTACAGTTAAATTACTGGAAGATGGTTATGGCACCAACCTGCTCTTCAATGACTTTAAAGAAGGAGATAGAGTAACTTTAAAGGGCCCCTTAGGGAGAGAACTGGTGGTGGACCCAAAAAACGAAAAAGTACTCTTTCTGGCCAACGGCATTGGCATCACGCCCTTTGTCTGTATGGTACAGTGTCTGCTGGCAGAAAAAGACTTCTCCGGCCAGGCCACCCTGCTCTATGGAGCCAGATATGAGGAGGATTTGATCTACCATCAGTTCTTCAGCCAGGCAGCTGAAGAAAATCCCCACTTTAACTACCAGCAGATCCTTTCTCGACCGAAAGGAGATAACTACCGACAGGGTTATGTAACCCACCTCATAGAGGAGATGGAGCTCTCACCAGATTACAAAGTCTATATCTGCGGCAGTCCAGCCATGGCCTCAGATTCCATGGAGATCCTTAAAAACAAAGGAATCCCGGCTGAAAACATTCATTATGAAGACTTTGCAGTCTGAACTCTTAAGAAAGCTTTAACTAATCTAATCTCTGATCCAGAGAAAGTCATATTTTAATGGAAATCACATTAAAAAAGAGCCCTAAAAAAGAGGGCTCTTTTTTTCTTAACAGCCATTATTCTAATTAAGTCTATTCACTTCCAGCAAGTATTCTCATCACCAATCCAGGTATTGAATAGACCCTGAGGATCAACCTCTCACCAGGCTCCAGTAAGTCCTGAAATAAGATATCTTTACCACCCAGGATAAGCCTCTGACCAGGGGTTCTGGCCACCCGGAAGGTTATGGTGTTAAAAAACTCTTTCTCCTTTTCCACTATAAAGCTGCCCTCCTGAAAATCAAATCCCTCCTCATCAAGGGGTAAGCCAGCACCATAGGAGTAAAATACTGTCCTCTCCAGCTGTATCCTATCACCTACCACCCCATACTCTTCCAGCACAGGAATCTGTTCCACAGAATGGATATAGGCCGTTGCAAAGCTTCCTCCCCTGAAAAGGGGAAGAAGCTTTATGATTTCACCCTGGTCATTCTCCAGTACAAGCAGGCGTAAGAAAGAGCAGGTTGCCAAAAAGACCAGAAACAGAAAGACAGCTACTATCAGCCTCAACCTGGCTTTCATCAACCTAGGCTGCCTTACCGGTAAAGGGTATTAAGGGCAGCTCTGCCTTGCGGCGCTGGTAAAGGAAAATAACCAATATGCCGGCCAGACCCAAAAGATCCAGGGTAATATTGGGAACGGTGGAGAGCACCGCAAAAATCAACAATCCCGCCCTCTCCAAAATATTGGTTTTGGTAAACATAAAGTTCTGAATCCCCGCTGACCAGGCAAACATTCCGATTACCGCTGTCACCACAATCCAGATCAGTTTGTACCAGGAAACATCGATCATCAGCATCATGGGCGAATAAACGAAGATAAAGGGCAGAATAAAGGCTGCCATATCGAACTTAAAGCCAAGAATACCGGTCCGTACCGGATCACTCTTGGCCACCGCTGCCGCTGCATAGGCCGCCAGACCAACGGGAGGAGTATCATCTGCCAGCACACCAAAGTAAAGAACAAAAAGGTGAGCTGCAATAAGAGGTACCCCCAGTCTGGTCAAAGCCGGTGCAGTAAGGGTAGCAATAATAATATACTTGGCGGTGGTAGGCAAACCCAGTCCCAAAATAAGGGAAGCGAACATGGTTAACAGCAGGGTCAGAAAAACATTGCCCCGGGCCAGAGTAATGATCAGGCTGGTCATCCTGAGGCCAAGACCGGTCAGGGTCACCACCCCGATAATAATCCCGGCACAGCCACAGGCCATGGCAATACCAACCATATTTCTGGCCCCGGAATCAAGTGCAGCTACAATCTCCTTCATACTGGCTGTTACTACCTCCCAGAGACTGAAGACACCCTTCTTAGTCTGCATGGTGGGGTCAAGGGGCAGATCCTCCTCAGTAACTGTATTGGGGTCTATACTCTTCCTCTGACCCCAAATATAGAGTATTATTTTAACAATGATCCCCACTGCAACTGCCAGGTTAACACCCCAGTAGGCAGAACCCAGTGGAGTCATGCGTTTTACAACCAACAGATAGACCAGGCCAATAATGGGTATTAAAAAATATGCGCCCCTGAAAAAAGTAGGGATAAAGGGCGAAAGTTCGCTGCGATCCATACCCTTAATACCGGTTTTAATTGATTCGATGTGTACAATTCCAAAAATGGCCACATAGCTCAAAATAGCAGGTATAAAGGCCGCCTTGATAATCTCTACATAGGGAATGCCTGTAAACTCCACCATGATAAAGGCTGCTGCCCCCATTATTGGTGGCAGAAACTGTCCATTGGTGGAGGCTGCAACCTCTATTCCTCCTGCCACTTCAGGCTTAAAACCCAGCTTTTTCATAATGGGAATGGTCAAGGCTCCGGTGGTTACAGTATTGGCTATTGAGCTACCGGAGATCATCCCCATACAGCCACTGGTAACAACTGCTGCCTTGGCCGGGCCACCCCGCTGATGACCGAGACCGGCGAAGACAACCTTCATCAGATAGTCACCAATACCGCTCTGCTCCAGAAAGGCACCGAAGAGCACGAACATGAAGACAAAGGTGGCTGATACTCCAATGGGAATACCGAAGATCCCCTCCGTAGTCAGGTAAAGGTGCGAAATAACCCTGCGCAAAGAAAACCCTCGGTGAGCAAGTGCTCCCGGCATATGAGGACCCAAAAAGGCATAGACCAGAAAAATACCGGCAATAATGGGTAGAGCAATACCTATAGAACGCCGGGTGGCCTCCAGCAAAAGCAGGATGGCCAGTCCACCCATTACCAGATCCATGGTCACTGCTGCCCCGGCCCTAATGGCTATCTGCTGATAGTTCATCATAATATAAAGTGAAACAGCAACCCCACCCAGAGCCATCAAAACATCATAAAAGGGAACCCGATTCTTGCCGGCACTGGTGGAGGGATACAGGATAAAGGCCAGGGGAAAGATAAAGAGCAGATGCATGGCCCGCTGTCGCATGGCTAAAAGAACCCCAAAACCACTTGTATAATAATGAAATAAAGATAGAATAATTGCCAGTAAAAAAACCACTCCAGCCCAAAAACCCCTCAGGTTTCTCTCCTTTTCCAGTTTTTCTTTAATCTCATCTGGATTTATTTTCATTTCCTCTTCTTTTGTAGCCATCCCTAACTCCCCTTGTTTAATAGTTTGACTGATATATACTCTAAAGCTGGTAAAAAAGGCACGGGACACAGATTTTCATCCAGCCCCATGCCCTGTTTTCTTGATTCCCATATTCAGCCCAGGGAGTATAGTTTAGTAACCCAGAGCATCCAGTACCTGTGCAAAGTACTCTTCAAAGTAACGCCTGGCACCGGGATGCATTTCAATGGGCATA
>CAZXKH010000160.1:0-2590 GCA_964641385.1 uncultured Clostridia bacterium
ATAAGAATCCCAGCTATGGTGCTGATGGCAGTGTCGAGCATGTGGTCTGTTCTGCCGAGGACATTACTGAAACCAGGAGAGCTGAGCAGGCTCTAAGGGAGCGGGAAAAGACCTTCTCAACCCTGGTGGAGAATGCACCAGATATGATCGTTCGCTTTAACACAGAGCTGGAACACATCTACTGTAACAAAGCTGTAGAAAGAATGCTTGGCGCGCCCCAGGAAGTATTTATCGGCAAAACCCTGCTTGAAATGGAGGGACCGGGGGAGAATCTTCATTTCATGCACAACTCTCTGGAAAGGTGTTTGAAGACTGGAGAGGAGGAACAGCATGAGGAGTCCTTTTCATTACCCACCGGCCAGAAGGATTTTTTGACCAGAATTGTTCCCGAGTATGGTAAAGGGGGCAGGCTTGAATCCCTGCTGGCCATTACCCGCGATATAACTGAAAGAAAGAGGACCGAAAGGGCTTTACAAAAGAGCGAAAAACGATATCGCAACCTTTATGAGAACATGGTTGATGCAGTGGCCCTGCATGAGATTATCTGTAATCAGCAGGGGGAGGCTGTAGACTATCGTTTTCTCCAGGTTAACCCTGCCTTTGAAGAGTTAACCGGACTCTGTGCTGAGGATATTATTGGCCGGACTGTGCTTGAGGTCTTACCATCGACAGAAGATTACTGGATTGAACGCTATGGCAGGGTTGCCCTAAATGATGAGCTAATTCGTTTTGAGAGCTATGCACAGGAGTTTGACCGCTGGTTTCTGGTAACGGCCTATCAGAACAGGCCCAGACAGTTTGTAACTGTCTTTTCTGATATTACAGAACGCAGGCAGATGGAAGAGGCCTTAAAGGAAAGCAAAGAAAACCTCTCCATTACCCTGCAGTCCATTGGCGACGGAGTAATAGTAATTGATGACCAATGTCTGATTACACTCATGAATCCGGCCGCTGAAAAACTCACCGGCTGGAGCTTTGAACAGGCCCAGGGACTGGATATTGAGCAGGTTTTTAAAATTATTGATACCAGGACAAAAAGGCCCAGTTCTCTGGCTGCTGAGGTACTTGAGACTGGAGAAAAGAAAGATCTGGTGTCTGATACTACTCTGATAACCAGTGATGGAACAAGACGACAGATTTCTGATAGTGCTGCTCCCATTCGTAACAGTGATGGAGAGATAACCGGAGTGGTACTGGTCTTTGCTGATGTAACAGAACAGTGGTTGACCAAAAAGAAACTGGAAAAGAGTGAGAAGAGGTTTCGGGCTATTATTGAAGATCAGACAGAGCTCATCTGTCGTTTTAAACCAGATGGGGTGCTTACCTTTGTCAATGAAGCCTATTGCAATTACTTTAATAAAAGCCGTGATCAGCTGCTGGGCAAAAGTTTTATGCCCCTAATATCGGAAGAGGATCAGCATCTCAGTGAAGATAGCATAAAAAAAATAACTCCTGACAATCCAGTTGTTGAATATGAGCATCGGGTTATTATGCCAGATGGGTCCATCCGCTGGCAGCACTGGACGGATCGGGCTATATTTGATAATTGGGGAGAGGTTCTTGAATACCAGGCGGTTGGCAGGGATATTACTGAGAGAAAGAGGGCTGAATCCAAACTCCAGCAGGCCCACGATCAGCTGGAAAAAAGGGTTGAAGAAAGAACCAGTGAACTAAAAAGGGTAAACAGGGATTTAAGGCGTGAGATCAAAAAACATGAGGCAACAGAAGAGATGCTCAATAGGGAGAAGGAGCGTCTTTCCATTACTCTCTCCAGCATTGCTGATGGTGTAATCACTACTACCTCCATGGGTACCATAGAAATGATAAATCAAGAGGCACAGGAGATAACCGGGTGGAGCCAGAAGGAAGTAAGGGGAAAGAATGTTGATAGGATTCTCAGGGTACAGGATGAGCCCTTTGCTGTGAAGGCAGCCAACCTTCAGCTCTTTAAGGGGGAAAGGGTCCTAATCTCAAGGGATGGTTCAAAAAGGATAGTAAACATTAGCAAGAACAATATTACGGCTGAGTCGGGTGAAGTAATGGGCCAGGTGGTGGTAATGAGAGATATAACTGACAAGAAGCGCTCTGAAAGACAGCTGGCACTATCACAAAAAATGAAATCAATAGGTCAGCTGGCTGCCGGTATAGCTCATGAAATTAACACCCCCATGCAGTATATTGGAGACAATGCAGATTTTATTAAAGAGGGAATCGATGAGCTGGTATCTCTGCAGGAAGAGGTTGGTGATCAAACTGCTGACTGCAGGGAAGAGACAGGTTCACAGATTAATAAACGCCTATCATATTTGCAGCAGGAGATTCCCTCTGCCTATAAGGAAATGAGAGAGGGCATCGAACAGATCAATCGAATTGTAGGAGCCATGCAGGACTATGCTCATCCTGGAAATATAGAGAAAAAACGCACCAATATCACTAATATAGTTAAAAGCACAGTTAATATCAGCAGGAATGAGTGGAAGTATGATGCAGATATGTCCTTCGATCTAAGATCTCAACTTCCCGAAGTCTTATGTGTGGCTGCTGAAATTAGCCAGGCCCTGCTAAATATAATTATTAACGCTGCTCAGGC
>CAZXKH010000160.1:2600-5206 GCA_964641385.1 uncultured Clostridia bacterium
AAGAGGCCCTGGAAGATGACCTTATAAAGAAGGGAGAAATAATATTAAGGACTACAACTGAGGATGAAGGGGTTTTGATCGAGATTAAGGATAATGGTGCTGGAATACCTGAGGCAATTAAGGATAAGATCTTTGATCTCTTTTTCACTACTAAAGAGGTTGGTGCCGGGACAGGACAGGGGCTCTCCATCGCCTATGATATTATCGTAAATAAGCATCAGGGAAGGCTTGATTTTACTTCTAAGACTGGGCAGGGGACATCCTTCAAGGTATACCTGCCGGCACTTCAGTCTTAGAGATGGAATGGTAATTGATGTTGAGCAAGAACAATAATGTTGGTGAATATGATTATATATATGGCTGCAGACCTTTATTTTAATCTGGGGAAGGAAAAATGCCCTGGTTGATATCCTTCTCTGCTCAATTATCCTTTAAATTAGTGAAAAGGAGCAAAGGATGCATGAACAGCAAGGTGTTAATTGTAGATGACGAGCAGAATGTTCTTAATGCCATGAAGAGGAAGCTTGGTGAAAAATATAAGATATCTCTGGCAGATAATGGTGAGAAGGGTCTGGAGCTATTGAAAAAGAATGGTCCCTTTGCTGTTATTATCAGTGATTATATGATGCCCGGTATGGATGGTGTTGATTTTCTCAGTCGGGTAGAGGAGGTTGAGCCGGCTGTGAAAAAGATTATGCTGACCGGCTATCCAGATATGCAGATGGCCATTAACTCAATCAATAAGGGCAGAATCTTCTCCTTTTTGACCAAGCCCTGTACAACAGAAATGATTGAGGATGCTGTTCAGAAGGGCATTGAAGAGTACAATCAGGACCTGAATGAAGAGCAGGAGGGACAGGCTAAGGCTCTTAATACTTTGATACAACTGCAGGAGATGAAGGATTCCTATACTGCAGACCATCAGTTAAGGGTCTCTGATATTGTGGCTTCTATTGCACTGGAACTGGGGATTGAAGGAAGTATGTATGAGGAGATAATGATGGCTGCCGCCATCCATGAGGTGGGCAAGCTCTTTGTACCGGACGAGATTCTGGTTAAACCTGGCAAGCTGGAGGATTATGAATGGAATGCAATTCAACAACACCCTACAAAGGGTTATGATGTACTGAGAGAATACTATACAGATAATGATATTCCTACTATTGTCAAACAACACCATGAGCGTATTGATGGTTCTGGTTATCCTGAGGGTCTTAAGGGTCAAGAGATACACATGGGAGCCAAAATCATCTCGGTGGCCGATGTTTTTGAGGCCATGTCTTCTCATCGACCCTACAGGCCCTCACTGGGCGAAGATGCTGCGGTGCAGGAGATTACAGAAAAGATGGGGGTTCTTTACGATATAGAGGTTGTAATGGCTTTTCTTTCCTATTATCATCGTGAATATCAGTCTGAGACTGAATGATGTAGTTATCGAGGCACCTGATAGGTATTTTAGTCTTTATAATATAAATATATTCTTCAACTGATAAGACTTACTTCTTACTGGTATTGTATTTTTGAGCTATGGCATAAGAATTAACCAATTATCAGTTTTTTATATTGATCATCTCCAGCATTTTTTCTTTATAGCTGTATAAATTATTGTAATCAATATCTTCATCGATGTCTGCTGGAAAGGAAAAGATTTTTGCCATGTATATCTCTTTTTCGATGGAAGTTTCATTTTTAAAGACACTGTCTAAACGGTTTTTTAAGACCAAACTACCCTCCTTATCCGTCAGTGGAAGTAATAGTACAACCTGTCCTCCCTCAATGTTATAGGAGCGATCTATGTCCCGTATCTGGCTGGTTATGGTCTCCTTAAAGCGGCTGATAATTCTATCTTCAACAGTGAAGTCGAAGCTTAACAGAGTTACATTATTTTCTCCACGGATTGTCCTGTTTAGTTCCAGGGAAAGGTCTGTCTCCAGGCGGCTGTTATCATCAGTTTTTTTACTGTCAGTTGAAGAGGGGAAGAGAAGCCTGTTAATTCTCTGAATTAGATATGTCTTATCAAAGGGCTTTAGTATATAATCCCGGGCTCCATGCATGATGGTTTTTCTTACGGTCTTACTCTTATTCTCAGAACTGATAATAATGACAGGTATCTCTGGCAATTTATTGTGAAGTAATGATAAGAGTTTCATCCCATCTTCGTCTTTGAGATAAAGGTCCAAAATAATTAAATCCATATCTTTTACCCCATAATCACTGGAGAAGCTGTTGTGTGTTACCTGATATGTGTTCTCTGCTTCAAAGATCTGAAAACCCTCTGGTTCTAGGTACTGTTTAATAGTCATTCTAAGCAACTGAGTATCATCAATAATAAGAATTTTATGCATTTAGGTTTCCTCCCAGTCTAAGGGGTCTATAACCAGATAAACATATTCTTAAGTCTTTTATAGCTCACAAATCTAAATCGCAAAGATATTTAGGACAATTTTAAAAGAGTGTATTTATTCTTTTTTTTATGCCATGTCTGTTATTGCTACTTTTTAAAGGGAATAGATTGGTATGAAAAGATATCAAAAAAATAAAATAAATAGAAGAATATGATACTACTTTGATACGGATTATCTCTAATATATATTATAATACATCCT
>CAZXKH010000161.1:0-5183 GCA_964641385.1 uncultured Clostridia bacterium
TCAGGGCAGTTCATGATTAATAATCCCGAAATATAGGGAAGTTGGTAACGATGGTTTTCTGGAAAGCCTGAGACCCATTTCATGCCTGCAGCCTCCATGCCCGGCAGGTGGCAGAGCATGGCATGTATAAAGGCATCTTTACGGGGATGAAGACCGGGCTTGGGAGGCATCTCAATCCTGCCCTCTCCCTTTTCATGAAGCCCCCTCTCCACCAGCTCAATTACTTCTTTCATGCTTAAACCAACCTCTTCAACCTCAGAACGCGATAGATATAAAAGTTCACTTCCTCTTTCCATGTTTTATGTCCTGAACAAAGAAATAAAGATCCCACTTCACAAGGAAAACAGGATCCTCTGTCCAGAACTATTCCTCCCTTCATTAGGTATGATATATATTACAATCTCTATTCAGCAGCTGGAGCAAAACTATTTAATCAGCTCTTCAATACCATCCCTGATAAAAACCTTATCTTCGTCATTTACCCCCTGACTGAGATAAAGGGCTGCCTGTTTAAGCTCTTCTTTTACTTCCTCCAGGCTGAACTCCCTTTTCTTATCAACTACAACTAGATTAACTCCACAGGATTTAAAGAAGGCTTCCAGATAACTATAACCAAAGATAGCCAGGCGATCCCTGCTCTCTACAATCAGGGTACTGAAGTCCCTCTGTTCTGCTCTCTCCATAATTTTCTGCAGCCCCGACCTTCCTTCAGCCAAACC
Organism: uncultured Clostridia bacterium; assembly: GCA_964641385.1. Classification (GTDB taxonomy): domain Bacteria; phylum Bacillota; class Halanaerobiia; order CAZXKH01; family CAZXKH01; genus CAZXKH01. The sequence continues at coordinate 720 of CAZXKH010000161.1, forward strand.
AGAGGCCATATCACTGGCTTCAACAGTAATTCGGTAAGCCTCTTCCCGGGCAAACCTGAGCAGAGTATCCTGCTGCACCCGCAGCTCCTTTTCAGTCCCCCGCTTAGATACCCTGGAATAAATGGCGGCTGTATGTTGGGGGGAATCAATATTTAAAACCCTTTTGATTGCCGATTCAGGATAACGCCGCTGCCCACCGGGAGTACGGGGAGGTGGATCGATGATCCCCTTCTTTTCCCAGTAAAGAAGTGTCTGTCGATGAAGATCATATATTTCTTTCACCTGTTTTGTAGAAAGATATCGTTCACTCATTTACATCCCCCCAGCTTTTACTGCCTGTGATCAAACTCAGTCTGCAGTGTCGTCCTCAGGCCTGGTCTCCTGGATAAAGATGACAGCCACCACCAGAGAGACAATGGTCACAATAAAGGTAAAGAGATAGGTGGACTGAACACCTCTAACCTGTCCCAGTATTCCGGAAAGAGCAGTCTGCACAATCATACCAATACCCATTATAAACTCCAAAAACCCGGTACCCAAACCCTCAAAGGAGGAAGAAACAGTATCTGCCACCAGGGTAACGAGCAGGGGAAAGGTGAGCCCGGTCCCCAAACCTCCCATAGTTGCAGCAAGAATGAGCAGGGAAAAAGTATCAGCTCTAAGAAAGGTTCCGGAAGAAAAGATACATAAAGTAATCCCCAGGATTAGAGCCCTTTTACGGCCCAGGTTTAGTGACAGCTCCCCTGAGAGAAGAAAGGCCACCAGTCTGCCACCCCAGAAGATGGCGAAAATAACACCTATTCCGGTATAACTGACGGCAAAGCTATCTGCCACCACCGACAGTAGCCCCCAGAGTGCATAAAGAAAACCGGAGTAGGCAAAACCAACAGAACAGATGGGCCAGATTTTTTTGATCTCCTCTTTAACACTACTTTTGGAGATACCCAGCTCAAAGCTGTGCTGATAATCACTGGTTTCCGATTCAGAAATGCCCAGTATGGTAGTAACCAGAACTACTGCACTCAGCACCGGATAAAAGGGAAAGACAGCCGTTATCCCCACATGGTCCATCAGATAACCACCGGCCAGGGTACCAATGGTCACTCCGCTGCCATAGGCAGCAGTAAAACGCCCCATAGAGACACTACGACCCTCAAGGGTAGTGTTCTCAGCCACTATGGCCTCAGAGATGGGCCAGAGTATACCACGGCTCATTCCTTCCAGAATACGAAAAACCATCAAGCTTAAAGGGACAGAGGAGAAGTAGTAACCGGCAGAGGCAATAATGGAGATGGCTAAACTAAAAAGCAGGATCTTCTTGCGTCCAATACGGTCCGAGATCCGGCCAGAGGTTACTGTCATCAGCGTATAGGTAATGGAATAGCCGGTCATCAAAAAGCCCAGCTGCCAGTAAGATGCACCAAGTTTACCACCATAAAGAGGTATTGCAGGTGCAGTTAACCCCTCACCGACAGATAATAAAAAGATCATAAGACCCATATACTTCAATGTCCTGGTAGCAAGGGGGCTATATCCAAACCTATCGGCCGCACTTTCAAATTTCATTCAATCTTCCTTCCTACTGTTGAACTATACCCAGGTAGGCATTCTTAACATGCTCGTTCTCTTCCAGCTCACTGCTGGGACCCTCGAGCACTATCTCCCCCTGTTCCAGCACATAGGTGCGATCCGTTAATTTAAGAGCAGTGTTCACATTCTGCTCCACCAGCAGAATAGTTACCCCCTCTTCATTGAGAAGCTTTAAGGCTTCAAAGACATCAGATACAAGCTGTGGTGCCAGGCCCAGTGAGGGCTCATCTACCAGCAGAATCTGAGGATCAGACATCAGACCCCTGGCAATTGAGAGCATCTTCCGCTCTCCACCACTTAGCGTACCTGCCAGCTGTTTCTTTCTTTCCTCCAGGCGAGGAAAGAGTTCAAAGATATTCTGCATTAAATTCTGCACCTGATCCTTATCACTGACTGTAAAGGCACCCATAAGTAAGTTTTCCCTAACAGTCATACCGGCAAACAAACAACCACCCTCAGTCACAAAGCTAAGACCAAGACGGGTAATCCTTTGAGGAGAAAAACCATTGATCCTCTGACCGAGAAAGGTTATATCACCGGATGTAGGTCTGATGATACCCGAAATTGAACGCAGAGTGGTGGTCTTACCCACGCCATTGGGCCCCACCAGGGAAATAAATTCCCCCCGTTCCAGCTTCAGAGAGACATTGCGCAGTACACGCAGTTCTCCATAACCGGCATCGATGTTATTCAGCTCTAGCATTTTATCCTCTCCTTATCCAGTTGCTATCTAGACAGCGTGTTCTTCGCCAAGATAGGCCTCAGTTACAGCCGGGTCATTGGCCACTTCATCCTTGGTTCCCTCGGCTATTTTCTTGCCATAATGGAGGACTGCTATTCGCTCACAGATCTCCATAATCAGCTTCATAACATGCTCGATAATAATTACCGTCACACCTGTATCCCTGATGCGTCGAATAAGGGCAATAAGTTCGGGCAGCTCACCCGGTGTCAGACCGGCAGCCAGCTCATCCATAATTAACAGATCACAGTTACTGGCCAGTGCCCGGGCCAGTTCCAGATATTTAAGCTGGACAGTATTTAAGTGTGATGCAGGAGTGTGGGGAGAAATCTCAAAGCCAACATATTCCAGCATCTTCAGGGCCCTGTCTCGAGGATCCTCACTGGTGGTAACATTACCAAAGATAGAAGCAACTTCAACGTTCTCCAGCATGGTCATATCCGGAAAGGGATTAACGATCTGAAAGGTCCTGGCAATACCCTTATGGCAAAGCTGGTGAGATTTGAGATCGGTAACATCCTCCCCTTTAAACTCAATTCGGCCTTCATTGGGCTGGTAGAAACCGGAAACAACATTGATAAAGGTGGTCTTTCCAGCACCATTGGGGCCGATTAAACCAAAGATCTCCCCCTCGTTAACCGTCAGTGAAACCTGGTTGACGGCCACCAGTCCACCAAACCTTTTAGTTACACCATCTGTTTTCAGTATCATCTGCTCTCATCACTCCTGAGCTAATAGTTTGCCCGGATAAGGAATAAGAGGGGTGGTGGCTCTAAAGCTACCACCCCTCTATAATTAACCCTACTTCCAAGCTTTATTCCATGAATTCCGGTACCTGCAGGTCTGCCTCTTTAAAGGAATCAGGCCAGACTATCTGCCCCTCACCATCAAAGTACTGCAGCACGGGGAAGATAAAGTAACCTTCTCCAACCTTGGGATCTGGTACTGTATCCTCAGTGTACATATATTTCTCATGGACGATACCATCTTCAAAGACCAGTTCTCCTGCCCACAGCTGATCCTGTCCTACTTCATATAGAATTTCTCTACTCAGCTCACCATACTCTTCATAAGCAGCCTTGGCGATCTGAATGAAGAAACGGGCCATATCATAGGCCTGGCCACCAGCAGATGTACTGGGAGTAATGCCATATATCTCTTCAAACTCTGCTGCAAAGGCCCGGGCCTCATCAGTGGGCCACTGTGGAATCTGATCCAGAACATAATCGGAGTCATCACCTGTCAGCTCATACCATTCTCCAGCCCAGCCCAGTCCATCAGCGATGATAAAGCTCTCCAGCCCAACTTCACGGGCCTGCTTGATAAAGGCAGCAAAGGAGGGCAGGTTGGCAACAGTACCACCAACAGCACTGACATCCTGGTCTCTCAGGCTGGTGATCAGGGGATAGAGCTCAGTCTCTCCCTGAGCGAAGTACTCATGGCCTGTAACCTCCCAGCCTGCAGCTTCAAAGTCACTTGCCAGGGCAGCACCAAAACTACGGCCCCAGTCAGTATCCTCACCATAGATGGCAGCTTTTCTGTTTCTGGGTTCCCAGAGACCATCATCAATAGCAGTTTCTAAGGCCTCTACATAGGCTCCACTCAGCTTTTCAGGTATGGGCCAGGTCTTACCCATCCAGTAACTGTAGCGTTCGGGGTCTGCCTCATACTTCTCTATTACCACCTCGGTGGCTCCAAATCCAAAGAAATGAGGAACCCTGTTTCTGGCAGCTGCATCCATCAGGGCCACAGCCACTGAACTGTGCCAGTTCAAGAGACCGGCGTCGATACGGTCCCTAATTACTGCATCATCATAGGCACGAGTGGCACGTTCCGGATCAGACTGTGAATCTATCCAGACCAGTTCTACATCATAATGACCTATCTGAAAATCGATCTCCTCAAAGGCCATCTCCACTGCACCCTGAAACTCTTCACCAGTTCTGGCAGCAGGACCAGTATAGGGACCCACAACACCAAGCTTAAAAACATCGGCTGCAGCTGAAAGAGCCAGTCCCATAACCAGAATTAAACTGATAGTCATAATAAGGGCTGATCTTTTAATACTCACTAAAATACCTCCTTATTTTTTATTAATCATCTTACCTTTGAAACAAAGAAAATTAACTTGC
>CAZXKH010000162.1:0-5182 GCA_964641385.1 uncultured Clostridia bacterium
TAAAAAAAACCATCAAACTCAAACTGTGAAATTATTTACAAAAAACAAGTCTCTTAACTGAATTGAAACCACTTTACAAGATGTTCTGGAAGCCGATTTACTGCAAAGATATGTATTTAGCCACTCTCTTATTTTTAAAGTGTGCTTACTCAGCAATGAATTGCAAAAAACCGAACACTAACTATTCCTCAAAGAAAAACACAATATTTCATAAGGCTGGCACAAGGCTTGCCACTTCTTAATACTTATGATCTAAATACAGGTAGAAATATTGCACATTTAGACCAACCAATCTGTTTAGATGGTAATAGTCTAAGTGCCTGAGTACCTATCTCAGCATAATTGCTGGGGATTATATTTATGAAGCTTCCAACACCATGTGGAAATATCATAGGATCAAAAAATACACATAAAATTAGACATACACTTAATTTGATTGATCAATTTATAAAAACAGAAATATCTGTTATAGATATTTGAACCAGAGCTGATTTTCATATAATTCCCTGGGCTTCATGACCTTTTAGCTTGCCTTCGATACATCTAATCTTTTCTTTATTTCCTGTCTTTAGAAGCATAGAAACTAAGATACTCTCCCGTTATTAAGACCAAGTCTATCCTGTAAATAATGCCAGACCTTTCTAATCTCCCTGGAGGCCTGAGCCTCTGGATAAAGACTGAGTATACTCTCACCCTGGACCATGGCCTCAGTGATCAATGGATCAAAAGAGACTTTAACTGGAGAAGAAAGTCCATTGCGCTGACAGAATTTTTCTATCTCCCTCCTGCCCTGGGGATAAAGATCATGTTTATTAATGCAGACTAACAACTCTATTTCAAACTGTTCTGCCACCTGAACAACTCGCTCCAGATCATGGATACCTGAGACTGTAGGTTCAGTTACGATCAGCACCAGATCTACCTCTGCCAGGGCAGAGATGACAGGACAGCCAATCCCCGGAGGACCATCAACAATAATCAGCTCTCTCTTCTGCTTCTCAGCCAGCAGGCGAACTTTTTTCTTAACCTCTGCCACCAAAAGCCCTGAATTCTCCTCTGCAATCCCCAGTCTGGCATGGACCAGCAAACCACCATCAGTCTCTGAGGTAAAGATCTGTCCACTACACCTGTCCTTAAAGCTTATGGCCCTTTCAGGACAGACATGGTAACAGAGAAGACAACCCTCACAGAATAGTGGTTGAAGAGAATAATCTTTATCAATGGCCCCGGTGGGACAGAGAGCCCTGCACTCACCACACCCGGTACATTGCTTTATATCCAGCAGCGGCAGCTTTGAACCGTAGAAATTCTCCCTTTCAATTTCCTCGGCCCCCAGCAAAAGATGCAGATTGGAAGCAGCAACATCACAGTCTGCCAGCAGCTTATCCTCAGCCAGCAGGGCAAGTCCCCCCACTATAGATGTCTTACCTGTACCTCCCTTACCGCTGATTACCAGCAACTCCTTCAATCTTTACCCTCCTCCTGATCCTGTTCCATAAGTCCCTGAACCTATCACCCCAGCCAGAAAATTTTTCTACCAGAGAAAAACCCTCAGCATAACATTCTGCAAACTCCCTCCGGTAGGGGATCTCCATCAAGAGGGGGATACCCTCCTGCTGGAGATAGTCCTTTATCTTGCCATCACCGATATCAGAGCGGTTGATAACAACCCCCATGGGCAGCTCTAACTTTCTGCACATCTCAACAGATAACTGCAGGTCATTAAGGCCAAAGGGAGTGGGCTCAGTTACCAGCAGTACATAATCAGATCCCCAGAGAGCTTCAACCACCGGGCAGGAGGTGCCTGGTGAAGCGTCTATAATAGTCTCCCTTCCGGGATCAAGGTACTGTTTTAAGTGTTTGATAACCGGTGGAGCCAGGGCTTCACCGGGATCAAGAATCCCCCGACCAAATAAAATCCCATCTACCTTACCCCGTTCCACAACCCCAATTCTTCTCTTCCTTTCACTGATGGCTCCCTGAGGACAGAAGTGCTGACATCCACCACAACCATGACAGAGCCGGGAAAAAACAATAGGTCTCTCTCCCAGCAGGGCTAAGGCATTATAGCTGCAGATCTCGGTACACCTGCCACAGAGGTTGCATTTACTCTCATCGATCTCAGGCGTAAAAAGCCTTACCTCTTCTGTCCTGTAAATATCAGGTTTTAAAAAGAGGTGAAGGTTGGGTTCCTCCACATCACAGTCTAAGACCTGCAGCCTGGCTGAGACCTGTGCATGGACCAGATTTACCACTATTGTTGTCTTGCCTGTACCTCCCTTACCGCTGGCAACTGCAACTCTCACCTGACTCTCACCACCATTCACTTAATGATCACAGAGGCTGGGGCCAGTGGTTAAGTTTCCAGCCAGGTAATCCTGAAGGACATCATCCACAGGCCCTCTGGCACCAGTTACTGTGCTGATCTCCAGCTCCTGAAAAAGATTAACTGCCCGGGGCCCTATGCCACCGGCAATAATACAGTCAATACCCCTTTCAGCCAGGTACCTGGGAAGAAAACCTGGTTGATGGCCGGGATTTGAAATTACCTCTTTCTCCAGCTCCTCTTTATCATCCACCTCAAAAATAGTATACTGAGGACAGCGACCAAAGTGAGCTGCAACCCTTCCCTCACTGGTAGCAACGGCTATTTTCTGCACCATATCTTACTCCTCCTTTAATCCTTTTCGGCCACGGTGACGACGGGCAGTGGCCTCTTCGGTTTTCTTTAATTTTCCAGCCCGATAATCCTCCAGCGCCTCTAAAACAGTACCCTCAGCACCAGAATAAATAGTAATGCCGGCAGTATTTAAGGCCCGCACAGCCCTGGGGCCAAACCTGCCTGATACCACAGCATCAACTCCCTTTTCGTCCAGAAACTGGGCACTGCTAACCCCCGCCCCTCCAGCAGTCTGTGCCTGTTCATTTTTAAATACCTGATAATCATCCACATCCAGATCGTAAATCAAAAAATTGCAGCAGCGACCAAAGCGAGAATCCATCTCAGCATTGAGTTCAGAGGCACTGGCAGTAAAGGCAATTTTCATTATTGATTCACTCCCCTTTTTTAATGATTTTAGCTGCAATACGGCCAAGTTTATCACTTTCATAATCCTCAATTCTTCCCTGATCACAGAGAGCAGCCAGCCGGGTATCGATGGGTATAGAACCAAGGTAGGGAATGCCCATTTCTTCAGCATCCTGGCTGCCCTTCTCTTCACCAAAGAGATCGATTCGTTCTCCACAGGCAGGACATACTGCATGGCTCATATTCTCCACCAATCCCAGCAGTGGAACTGAGAGCCTGGCAGCCATATTGACTGCCTTTTTGACTACCATAACTGCCAGTTCCTGAGGTGAAGAGACAATGACTATTCCCTTCAGGGGTAGCTGCTGCAGTACTGTCAGGGGAGCATCTCCTGTCCCCGGTGGCAGATCAACCAGCAGGTAATCAAGCTTTCCCCAGATAACATCTGTCCAGAACTGCCTGACTGTACCGGCAATAATGGGTCCTCTCCAGATTACTGGATCATCTTCACGCTGTAACAACAGATTAAGCGACATAATGGAGATCCCGTAGCCACTGCTCTTAACTGGATAGATCCCATTCTCAGCTGGTTGTGGCCTGCTTTTGATCCCAAAGACCCTTGGAATACTGGGACCTGTTATATCAGCATCAAGAATCCCCACCTCCAGTCCCTCTCGGGCAAGGCTGACTGCCAGCATTGCTGTCATCGATGATTTACCAACCCCACCCTTACCGCTCATCACTGCCACTACCTGATTTATACTGTTTGATTCACTGGTGTCCAGCTTCTCAACCACCTGTTCCTGATCCATTATATTTTCTCTCCTTCCCTGAACTTCCTCTTTGATTACACTCCTGGCAGTAGCCAAAGATCACAACCGAGGTTTCAACAGCTTGAAAACCCTTCTCCCTTAGATAAGGAAAGGATATCTGATCCTGCCCCTCCATTATTTCCAAAACCTCTCCACAGGACAGGCAGAAGGCATGCTGGTGATTGCTACCCATTCTAAGTTCATAACGCATTTCACGGCCCAGATCCAGGGCCAGAACAATATCCATCTCCTCCAGCAGGCTTAGAGTGCGGTAGACAGTGGAGAGCCCCAGGCCCTGATAATATTCCAGGGCCTGGGAATAAATTTCCTCTGCCCTTGGATGTTGATCCTCAAGCTCCAGCAGGGCCCTGATAACCGCCCTTCGCTGGGGAGTAGAGCGGATATTCTCCCCTTTGAGTCGGGTTAGCACTGATTCAACCATTCTCTCTCACCACCTCCCTTAGGCGATGACCAGGAACCCCTATTAGCTGCCTCATTGACTTTCTTCCCCCTCCAGTTCCTTCAGCCGGGCCCTGATGGCTTCCAGCTCCTTCTCTACCATATTTGCTCTTAGCTCCAGCATTTCTCTCTCTGGTTCCTGCCTTTGAACAGGAGCCTGCTGCAGATATGGTTCTGGAGGGGCCCAGGTAGCATGATACATCCTTCTCCTGCCCCTTCCCCCCGGTGGAGGTGGAGCAGTTGCATATCCTGGAGCTGCAGACCCGGCACAGTAACCGGCTCCTCTACCGGTCATCGGTCCATAACCTGCCGGTCCTCTTCGATCTCCTCGAGGCATCAAAATCACCTCCCTTGTTTATTATGGTCTTATGCTCACTATTTATTATAATCAATTTATGGGCATATGTCAACAATAAATTGAAACTTTTTTATTTTTTTGGTCTTAAAAAGGAAAACTCCACTCACCAGCAGGTGAACAGAGTCCTCTAATTTTTAAAGATTAATTGAAAGCCATGATTATAAATATTCCTGTATTTTACAACAAGGTAAAGCCTGTCTGCTGTCCGGACCAGGGCACCTCTACCTGCAGAATGCCATGCTCATTACACTCGATTCTGGGCACCTTACAGTGAATGTAGGCTCGATACTGAAAGAAATTTAAATGTCTCCAGGTACCGTCTATTGTATCATCAAAATACCGCAGGAAACCTCGCCCGTGAAAGGGGCGGGGAGGAATGCGGTTACACCGCATACCCATACCCATCTGCATATTGCAATAATTTGCAGTACTTATGTGAGATTCCCTGTACGGTTCCCTCCTCTGTTTTAATATTAAAACTCCCACTTTTGCGTACAGCCACACGGCCAAAGTGTGTACCAATCT
>CAZXKH010000163.1:0-5124 GCA_964641385.1 uncultured Clostridia bacterium
TTCCTCCGGCAGCACTCTTTTGGTTCGCTCCAATCCCCAGTCGATCTCCTCTCTGGAAATAACAAGGGGGGGAGCAAAACGAATTACATTTTCATGGGTCTCCTTACAGAGAACCCCCTCCTCCATTAAAGCCTCACAGTAGGGCCGGGCTGGGGTATCAAGTTCTACCCCGATAAAGAGTCCCTTACCTCTGATCTCTTTGATATGGGGATTCTCAATCTTAGATAGTTCTTCTTTGAAGTAAGCTCCCATCTTCAGTGAGCGGGAGACCAGCTCCTCCTCCAGGATAACGGCGATTGATTCCAGTGCACAGGCACAGGCCAGGGGATTACCGCCAAAGGTAGAACCATGTGAACCAGGATTAAAGAGATCCATCAGTTCTGCAGAACCCGTAACTGCTGAGACGGGAATCACTCCCCCACCCAGAGCCTTGCCCAGGATATAGATATCGGGTTCAATCTGCTCCCACTGACAGGCAAAGAGCTTACCTGTCCGACCGAAACCAGTCTGAATCTCATCAGCCAAAAACAGTATTTCTTCCTGGGTACAGATCTCACGAACCCCCTTTAAAAAACCCTCAGGGGGCATAACCACACCGGCCTCACCCTGGATGGGCTCTATCAGGATAGCGGCGGTATTCTCCGTCACAGCTTCCTTAATGGCCTCCAGATCTCCATAGGGCAGTATCTTAAACCCGGGAGTAAAGGGACCATAATCCTCTGAATAGAGGGAAGAGGAGGAAAATGAAACAACAGTGGTTGTTCGTCCATGAAAGTTGCCATCAAAGACGATGATCTCGGCCTTATTCTGCTCCACTCCTTTTACCCTGTAGGCCCAGCGACGGGCACATTTAATGGCCGTCTCCACTGCTTCTGTCCCGGTATTCATTAACAATGTCTTCTCCATACCCGTCAGCTCAGCCAGCTGCTTGCAGAGAGGGCCCAGCTTTTCATTCTGAAAGGCTCTGGAGGTAAGGGTTACCTTATCAAGTTGCTCTTTGACCGCTCCAATAATTCTGGGATTAAGGTGGCCCTGGTTTAAGGCAGAGTAGCAGCTTAACATATCAAGATAGCGATTACCCTCAGGGTCCTCAACCCATACTCCCTCAGCTTTTACAATCACAATTGGTAGGGGTAGATAATTAGGAGCACAATATTCATCAGTAACTGACAATATTTCATCTGTGTTCACGCTTCTCATCTCCTCAGTTATAGTGATTATCCGTCTACGATTATTGTTCCTGTTTTATCCTTGAAGCCCTGGTATGCATGCTGTAGAGAGGTAATTATGGCCTTTCTGCCCTCTCCCGAGCTGACAAAGTTAAGAGCGGCATTAACCTTGGGCAGCATACTGCCGGGAGCAAAATGGCCTTGATCCCTGTACTTTTTAAGCTGAGCGGAGGTGACTCTGGTCAGCCTCTCTTCTCCAGGCTCTCCGAAATTGAGATAGACATGTTCTACTTCAGTTAACATCATCAGGGTTTGGGCTCCAAGATCATCGGCCAGCCTGGCCGAGGCATAATCCTTATCGATAACTGCCTCCACACCCCTATAATAACCATTCTCCCTGATAACGGGAATTCCTCCTCCACCAGCAGTAACTACAATAACTCCTGCTGCAACAAGTCTTTTAATAACATCCAGTTCAACTATTTCTTTGGGAAGGGGTGAGGGCACAACCCGACGCCAGCCACGGTTGCTATCCTTCTTGATAGTATAACCCCTCTCCTTAATTATCCTTTCAGCCTCACTCTGGCTGTAATAGACACCCACCGGTTTACTGGGATTGTGGAAGGCCTGATCATCCCTGTCAACCACAACCTGTGTCACCAGGGTAACCACCTGACGATCGATATCCAGGAGGTTCATTCTATTTTGTAGTGCCCCCTGTATATTATAACCGATCATGCCCTGACTCATTGCACCACATACATCCATGGGCATGGGTGGGGTCTCGCTGGCAGCCATCTCGTTCTGCAGCATAATCCTACCCACCTGGGGGCCGTTACCATGGGTCAGGACCAGTTGATTACCCTCTTCAATCAACCGCACAAGGTGCTCAGCAGACTGCTCCACCCTCTCTCGTTCATTCTCGGCCGTGGGAGCTTCCCCCTGTTTCTGCAGAGCATTACCTCCCAGAGCCACAACAACTCTTTCCAATTACAACCCCTCCTAATCCCCCAGTGTAGCCACCATAGCAGCCTTTATAGTATGAAGTCTGTTTTCTGCCTGATCGAAGACCACTGAATGTTTGCTTCTAAATACCTGATCTGTAACCTCCATCTCCTTCAAACCGTACTGCTCTTCAACTTCCCGGCCCATCTCTGTCTCAGTATCATGGCAGGCGGGAAGACAGTGCATAAAAATAACCCTGGGATTACCTGTTCTTTCAATCAGTTCCATATTGACCTGATAATCCTTTAGCAACCTGATTCTCTCCTCGAAGTGTTCTTCCTCTCCCATTGAAACCCAGACATCTGTATAGAGAACATCACTGCCCTTAACCCCTGCTTCCAGATCATCAGTGATCAGCACCCTGCCACCTGATTCTGCCGCCATCTTTTCAGCCTCTTTCACGATTTCAGGGGCTGGAAAGAGTTCCTCTGGAGCCAGAATACGTACCTCCATCCCCATCAGGGCACAGCCGATGAGCAGGGAGTTGGCCATGTTATTTCTTCCATCACCCACAAAGGTAAGTACAGCCTCATCCAGTGGCTTTCTAACATGCATCTCCACTGTCATCAGATCCGCCAGGACCTGAGTGGGGTGGTACTGATCGGTAAGGCCATTCCAGACAACTGCCCCTGAGTGCCGGGCCAGGATCTCCACTGACTCCTGCTTGAAACCCCGAAACTCAATACCATCATAATAGCGGCCAAGGACCCTGGCAGTATCCTCCATGGATTCCTTCTTTCCGATCTGGGTTCCAGTGGGCCCCAGATAGGTTGTACTGGCCCCCTGATCACTGGCAGCCACTTCAAAGGCACACCTGGTTCTGGTGGAAGCTTTCTCAAAGATGAGGGCAATATTTTTTCCCTTAAGCCTCTTTTTCTCTGTCCCTGTGTACTTGGCCCTTCTTAGATCATGAGAGAGTTCCAGTAAAAAGGCTATCTCCTCCCGGGTGAAATCCTTCAAAGCAATTAAATTCCTGTTTCTGAGATTAACTGGCATCTACATCCCCCTTTTCTTTCTCTCCATAGATTTCTTTCAGCTTATTTACAACTTTATCAATAGAACCGGCCATCATTTTTTCCACTGCTCTGTGAGTGAAAAAACCCATATGAGGCGTGGTAATACAGTTTTTAAGCTTTGAAAAACGATAATCAATGGGAGGCTCATTCTCAAAAACATCCAGAGCTGCTCCACCGAGTCTCTCTTCCAGTAGTGCTTTATAAAGAGCCTCATTATCAACCAGCTGAGCTCGGGCCACATTGATCAAATAGGCTGTTGGCTTCATCCTCTCCAGCAGCAAAGCATCTATAATCTGGTGAGTCTCAGGAGTTGTCTTTAAATGCAGGGTTAAAAAATCAGCCCGGGAAACAAGCTCCTCCAGCCCCACATACTCCACCCCATATTCCTGACAGAGCCACTCCCTTTCCACCAGATCATGGGCCAGCACTCTAGCTCCCAGCAAAGAGGCCTTGCTGGCCACCACACTACCGATATTACCTGTCCCCAGCACAGCAAAACAGGAGCCCTCAATTTCCATTCCCACCAGCCCTTCCAGGCTCCACTCTTCCCCTTCCATTCTTTTCTGAGCCTGAGGAAGCTTGCGGGCCAGAGAAAGGGCCAGGGCCAGAGTATACTCGGCCACTGCATTATTGCCGTAACCCTCGATATTTAAAACTGAGATACCCCGTTTTTTTGCTGCCTCCATATCAACCAGATTCCAGACACCTGTTCCCAGAAACTGAAGGACCTTCAGCCTGGGAAGTCTATCGAAGAGATCTGCATCAAAATTAGTGGTGGCAAAAAAAATAACCTCTGCCTCAGCTGCTCTTCTTACTACTTCATCCCTGTCCTCAGGAATATTATCATAGAGAACAACCTCTCCCCATTTTCGCAGTGGATCAAGATAGGAGGAAGAGGGAATGGATTCTTCCTGGTCCAAAAAAACAATTTTCATGCTCAGACAACTCCTTTTTATCTTATTTCTGCCAGAGCTCTCTCCATAGCCCTCAAACCCTCTTTAAGCTGCTCCACAGAACAGGAGTAGGCCAGGCGAAAGAAACCCTTTCCGTTACTACCAAAACTGGAACCAGGTACCACAGCCACTCCTGCCTCCTCCAGCAGGAAGTCAACAAACTCCCATTCCCCCAGCTTAAATCCATGAAGAGAGGGGAAGACATAAAATGTACCCAGGGGAGAAACATAATCAAAGTTCATCCGATCAAGGTAATCAAACACCAGAGAGCGCCTTTCAGCAAAGGATTTCACCATCTGAGGAACAAACTCTTCCTTTTTTCGGTAGGCAAGAGCAGCTCCATACTGAGCAAAGGAAGTAGCACAGATATTTAAATCCTGATGAACACGCAATAAATAGTCTATGATCTCCGGTGAAGAGAAAGCGAAACCAATTCTCCAGCCAGTCATGGAAAAGGACTTAGAAGTGGAATTAATGGTAACCGTCCTCTCCTTCATGCCCGGTAGAGAGGCAGGACAGATGTGTTCTCCCTCGTAAATTATATCTTCATAGCATTCATCACTGACAACCAGCAGGTCATGTCGTTGAGAAAAATCAGCAATTATCTCCAGCTTTTTTTGATCATAAACAACTCCCGTGGGATTATGGGGGGTATTGATTACCAGCATAGCGGTTCTTTCTGTTACCTTCTTTTCCAGCTCATCCAGATTGGGCTGAAAACCATCCTGGAAATTAAGTGGAACCTCTACTGGAACCGCCCCGGCATGCAGGACCTGGTTACGGTAAGAGGTAAAGGAGGGGGTCAGTATAAGCACCTCATCTCCAGGGTTCAGGAGAGCAAGCATTGCCAGCTCCAGGGCCTCTACGGCTCCAGCTGTAACAATGATCTCCTCTTCCGGATCAACATCCATTCCTGAATCTTTCTTCATCTTGGCGGCAATTGCCTCCCGCAGCTCAGTGACACCCAGATTGGATGTATAA
>CAZXKH010000164.1:0-5088 GCA_964641385.1 uncultured Clostridia bacterium
GGGAGACCACCTATTCACTGCGGGCCTTACCTCTGGGAGGCTTCGTCAAAATGATCGGAGAGTTTCCCTTTGATGAAGAGATGGAGGGGGAGGAGCTGGAGGTCACCAGAAAGGCCGAATCTGAGGGTCGCTGCCTCTACCAAAAGAACCTGGGCGAGCGCCTGGCGGTTATCTCCACCGGCTCACTAATGAACTTTGCCCTGGCCATTCTGCTCTTTGCCATCATTTTCATGATGGCAGGGGTTCCGGAGATTGTGGGTATCAGGGTCCAGGAGGTCTTTGACGATACTCCGGCCGAGGAGGCCAATTTACAGCCCGGTGATCTGCTGGTGGCCATTAACGGGCAGAAGATGGAACAGCTGATGGATGCAGTGGTTATGATCCAGAACAGTTCCGGCCAGGAGCTGGAATTAACAATAGAGCGGGGGGGAGAACTCCGAGAAATTACGGTGGTACCAGGCACTGCTCCTGATGAGGAAGTGGGCCAGATCGGGGTCTCCTTTATGCAGGAGATGGAGCACCGGTCGGTTGGTTTCTTCCAGTCCATTATTCAGGGTTTTGCTCATACCTTCTACATGGTGGGGATGATTATCACCGGTATTATACAGATGATTACAGGGGTTATTGCCCCGGATATTGTTGGTCCGGTGGGTATTGCCCAGGAGGTTGGCCGGGCGGCTGAGGTGGGTTTGATCCCATTGATGAACCTGACGGCCTTTATCAGTATTAATCTGGGCATCCTGAACCTGCTACCCTTCCCCGCTCTTGATGGTGGACGATTGCTTTTTATTGGCATTGAGTTTCTAAGGGGCCGACCCGTTGATCCTCAAAAGGAGGGTTTGTTTCATTTTGTAGGCTTTGTCCTGTTAATGGTACTGATCGTCTTTGTTATTTACCGAGATCTGGTTAGAATATTCTAAGGGGGGAGTCTTTTTGCCACCAGAGGGTAGAAAAACCAGAACTGTCTGGCTTGGCAGGGTACCGGTGGGAGGTGGACATCCACCTGTAGTTCAATCCATGCTAAACACCGATTCCACTGATTACCAGGCTTCCCTACAGCAGGCCCGGAGACTGGAGGAACTGGGCTGTGAGGTTATCAGGCTGGCAGTTCCAAATAAAGAGGCGGCTGTTAATGCCTCAGCTCTCAGGGATGAGCTGGAGATGCCGGTGGTGGCCGATATTCACTTTAACCACCGCCTGGCGCTGAGAGTGATGGAGCTTGGTATTGATGGCCTGCGTATCAATCCCGGCAATATTGGTGGCCGGGAGAAGGTGCAGGAGGTTGCAGCTCTGGCCCTTAAGAAGGGTGTCCCCATCAGGGTGGGCGTTAATGCCGGCTCCCTGGAAGGGGATCTGCTTGAGAAGTACGGCCACCCCACGGCTGAGGCTATGGTGGAGAGTGCCCTTTCACAGCTTAAGCTGCTGGAGGCTATGGGCTGTGAGCAGCTGCTTGTCTCCCTTAAGTCCTCATCAGTGCCCATGACCCTTAGGGCCTATCGCTTGATGGCTGAGAAGTGTGATTACCCCTTCCATATTGGAATAACTGAGGCCGGGACCAGCTGGCGGGGAACTATTGTTTCTTCGGTGGGCCTGGGCATTTTGCTGGAGGAGGGCCTGGGAGCTACCCTGCGGGTTTCACTGACCGCCACACCTGAGGAGGAGGTGCGTGTGGCCTGGGAGATCCTTAAAGCCCTTGAATTACGGGAAAGGGGCCCAACTGTTATCTCCTGCCCCACCTGTGGTAGAACCGGCATCGACTTAATTTCCCTTGCCCGGGAGGTAGAAGAGAGGGTGGCCGGGATTGAGAAGCCATTAAAGATTGCAGTAATGGGCTGTGAGGTAAACGGGCCCGGTGAGGCACGTGAAGCGGATATTGGTATCGCCGGGGGCAAAAA
This sequence comes from uncultured Clostridia bacterium, assembly GCA_964641385.1. Classification (GTDB taxonomy): domain Bacteria; phylum Bacillota; class Halanaerobiia; order CAZXKH01; family CAZXKH01; genus CAZXKH01. The sequence continues at coordinate 1,896 of CAZXKH010000164.1, forward strand.
TTCTGGTCTTATTTTTTCCCGGGGACAGGTAATTAAAAGGGTGCCTGCCGGGAAGCTGGTAGAGGAGCTGCTCCAGGAATTGGAAGGTATGTTGTAATGGTTAGCTAAATATCTGTAACAGGGAAGAAGGAGGAAGAGATAGTATGAGAATGACAGAGTATTATGTGCCCACCCTGAAGGAAGATCCCACTGAGGCCGAAGTAATCAGTCATAAATTGATGCTCAGGGCGGGACTGATGAGGCGCCTGGCCTCAGGCATCTTTACCTATCTGCCCATGGGATACAAGATAATTAGAAAGCTGGAGGATATAGTACGGGAGGAGCTGAACCGGGCCGGAGCCCTGGAGGTGCTGATGCCTGCTGTCCAGCCTGATGATCTCTGGCGGGAGAGTGGCCGCTGGTATGAATTCGGTCCCGAGATGCTCAAGCTTTCTGACCGCAAGGAACGGGACTACTCCATTGGCCCCACCCATGAAGAGGTGGTAACGGATCTAATCAGGGATGAGATTCGCTCCTACAAGGATCTGCCCCTTAACCTCTATCAGATCCAGACTAAATTCAGAGATGAGATCAGGCCTCGCTTTGGTGTACTTAGAGCGCGGGAGTTTTCCATGAAGGATGCCTACAGCTTTGATGTTGATCAGGAGGCACTTGAGGAGAGCTACCGCAAGATGTTTGATGCCTATGCCCGTATCTTTGAGCGCTGTGGACTGGCCTTTAGAACAGTGGAGGCTGACACCGGGCCCATTGGGGGCACCGATTCCCATGAGTACATGGTGATTGCCGAAACAGGTGAGGATGAGGTTCTCTACTGTGAAAGCTGTGGCTATGCTGCCAATGTGGAGCGGGCCAGGGGTAAGGTAGAAAGAGAGCCAGTGGAAGAAGAGGAGAAGGAGTTAAAGAAGGTGGAGACTCCAGAGGTCAAGACCATTGCTGATCTGGAGGAATTTTCCGGTTATAATCCCAACCGGATGCTTAAAACCCTGGTCTATGATGCTGACGGCACCGATGTGATTTCCATTGTCTGTGGTGATGATGAATTAAATGAGATTAAGCTGAAAAACCATCTGGGCGTAACCGAGCTGACCCTGCTGGATGAAGTGGGAGTGCGCAGGGTAATGGGTACCTCCCCTGGTTCAGCCGGGCCGGTTGGTATTGAGGATACCAGAATAGTTGCCGATCACCGGGTAATGGAGATTAGAAATGGTATTACCGGGGCCAATGATGAGGGTTACCATTTCTTTAATGTTAACCCTGGCCGTGATTTTCAGCCTCAGGAAATAACCGATCTAAGGGTTGTAAGGTCCGGTGATATCTGTCTTCAATGTTCAAATCAGCTTTCCTATACCCGGGGTATTGAAGTGGGACATTTATTTAAACTGGGGACCAAGTACAGTGAGGCCATGGAAGCTACCTATGTTGATACTGAGGGAAAGGAAAGGCCCATGGTCATGGGCTGTTATGGAATAGGGATTACCCGTACCATGGCGGCTGCCATTGAACAGAACCATGATCAGCATGGTATCATCTGGCCCCTCTCGCTGTCTCCCTTTGCTGTAACTATTCTCCCCCTTGATCAGAAGAAGACCCTGCAGGTGGGAGAGGAGATCTATTCAATGCTGGAGCAGGAGGGTATTGAGACCCTGCTTGATGACCGTGATGAACGAGCCGGCATTAAGTTTAATGATGCAGACTTGATGGGAATTCCTTTACGGATTACCATTGGAGGGCGCTCTCTGGCAGAGAATAAGGTTGAAGTAAAGAGACGTGATACCGGTGAAGAGAAAAAAGTGGACCTTGATGAGATACTTGATGTCACCAGGGCCCTTCTGTCAGAGGTAAAATAAAAAAATATATTACCAAAGGAGGGCCAGCGAATGCATATTGCAGCAGTAATACCTGCCTATAACGAAGAGGCTACAATTGGTGCTGTCCTGGATGTGGTCAGGACTCATCCCCTGATCAGGGAGATTATTGTAGTCAGTGATGGCTCAACAGATTGTACTGCAGCTGTGGCCCGTAAGCGGAAGGAAGTACAGGTTATTGAACTGGATAAGAACAGGGGTAAGGGTGGGGCTCTGATGGTGGGAATAAAAGCCACAGATGCTAGAATGCTGCTTTTTCTTGATGCTGATCTTATAGGTTTACAGAAGGCTCACCTGGATAATCTGCTGCAGCCCCTGATGGAATCGGGGGCAGATATGGTTATTGGTCTCTTTAAAGAGGGCAGAATGGCCACTGATCTGGCCCTTAAGGTGGCTCCTCACCTGGCCGGACAGAGGGCACTGAAGAGAAATATAATTGATGAGATAGATGACCTGGAGATGACTCGCTTTGGGGTTGAGGTGGCACTGAACAATTATGTGAAGGAGAACAACTGTCGTTTGGAACAGGTCTATCTCAAGGATCTTACTCATGTGATGAAGGAAGAGAAGCGGGGATTGATTCGTGGGGTGGCCTCCAGACTGCAGATGTACTGGGATATTGTTAAAAACATCATCCTTAGGCGCGAAAAACCTCGTAATTGAAGGGAAGGGTGAGCCATGTTCACCGAGCTGGAGATAGTTATCAGGCTGCTTTTGGCTGCCTTTCTGGGAGGGCTCGTGGGCTGGGAAAGGGAACACCATCAGCGTCCAGCGGGTTTTAGGACCCATATTCTGGTCAGTGTTGGCTCCTCCCTCTTAATGCTTGTCTCACTCCATATTCATCTCCTCTTTTCTGCTGCTGATCCCGCCCGTATAGCCGCTGCAGTAGTTAGCGGTATCGGTTTTCTCGGGGCCGGGACCATTATTCGCGAGGGTGTTTCGGTAAAGGGTTTAACTACTGCCGCCAGCCTCTGGACAGTCTCCGGTGTGGGGCTGGCCGTGGGTGGTGGTTTTTATTTGGGGGCTCTGGTAACCACCCTGGTAGTCTTTATAACCTTGATTATTCTCAATACCTGGGAACGCATCTTTAGCCGAAAAAAGGAGTGCTGTTACCTGGTGGTGGAGGCACTTGACCAGCCAGGTGTTCTGGCCAGCATTGGTTCAATTCTGGCCGAATATGAGGTAAATATTAATAACATTAACCTGGATTATTTTCAGGGGGGAGAGATGGTAAGGATAACCTTTCAGCTTAACCTCCCGGCAGAGATTAATACCAATTTAATTACCAGAGATATTATCCAGATGGAGGAGGCCACTCAGGTGCAGTG
>CAZXKH010000165.1:0-5041 GCA_964641385.1 uncultured Clostridia bacterium
AACCGGGCCGTGGAGCCTATATCTGTCTGCAGGAGAAGTGTATGTTAAAGGCCCGTAAGCGACAGGCCTTAGAGAGCAGTCTAAAGACTTCCCTGAGGGAAGAGTTTTATGAACAACTGAGAGACCAGTTACCATAGATTGAATGTCTGGTCATACTTTGGTGTTATTTAACCGGGAGGTGTCTGTATGGGAAAAATCAGGGTATATGAACTGGCCCGAGAATTAGATCTCAGTTCAAATGAACTGCTTGCCATCCTCAAGGATCTGGGGCTGGAATTAAGCAGTCACATGAATACTATCGATGGGGAGACAGCGGAGCTGGTGGTTGAAGTACTGGAGGATCAGGAGTCGGAATCCACTCCTGCAGCTGAAAAAGAGCATGAGAAAGAGGGGAATAAAAGAGCAATCAGAGAGGCAAAAAAGGGAACTAAAAAGAGAACAAAAAAGAGGGACCAGCAGCAAGAAGTTAAGATCAGTGCTCCCATTACTGTTAAGGATCTGGCAGAGGATCTTAATATAGCCTCAGGCACACTGATGACCGAGCTGATCGGTATTGGGCTGATGGTAAATATTAATCAGGAGCTTGATCATAAAACACTGGCCAAGATCAATAAGAAGCTACAGCTGGGACTTAAGCTTGAGGATGAAGAGGATAGAGCCGATGAAGAGGATAAGCGTGTCAGTTATGATTTCTATGATGATGAAAGTACTGAGGACTTAAAACCGCGTCCGGCTGTGGTTACCATTATGGGCCATGTGGATCATGGTAAGACCTCTCTGCTGGATAAGGTTAGAGAAACAAATGTTATGGAGGAAGAGGCCGGGGGGATTACTCAGCATATAGGTGCCTACCAGGTTCAGCTGGATGATAGAAAGATTACCTTTCTGGATACACCTGGCCATGAGGCCTTTACCTCCATGAGAGCCCGTGGGGCACAGGTGACAGATATTGCTGTACTGGTGGTGGCAGCCGATGATGGGGTAATGCCTCAGACTGTGGAGGCCATTAACCATGCCCGGGCAGCAGAGATACCCATTATTGTTGCCATCAATAAGATGGACAAGAATAATGCCAATCCTGATCGGGTTAAGCAGGAGCTAAGTGATCAGGGCCTGGTACCCGAAGAATGGGGTGGAAAGACCATCTGTGTTAATCTTTCAGCCCTTAAGGGTCAGAATATAGATGAGCTGCTGGAGATGATCAATCTGGTGGCCGAGATAGAGGAGTTAAAGGCCAATCCTAACCGACTGGCTCAGGGCATTATTGTTGAGGCCGAGCTGGATCGTGGACGGGGGCCGGTGGCCACTGTGCTGGTCAAGAATGGTTCACTGCAGATAGGTCAGCCCATGGTAGCCGGTGAAACATATGGTCGGGTCAGAGCAATGAATAATGATCTGGGTCAGCCTGTAGAGGAGGCACCTCCCGGGACCCCGGTAGAGGTGCTGGGTTTTAGCGATGTGCCCCGAGCCGGAGATGTCCTGGAGGTACTCTCCAGTGACCGGGAGGCCCGTAATATTGCTCAGGAGAGAAGCAGTAAAAAGAGGGAAGAGGAGATGCAGCGCAGCAGTGCCGTGACCCTTGATGACCTCTATCGTCAGATAGAGAAGGGTGAGGTTCAGGATCTAAACCTGATTATTAAGGCTGATGTGCAGGGATCCGTTGAGGCCCTGCGTGAGGCTCTACTGCGTCTGGGAACAGATGAGGTCAAGGTTTCTGTGGTACATGGTGGTGTGGGAGCCATTAATGAGACTGATGTTAACCTGGCTTCAGCCTCCAGTGCCATCATTATTGGATTTAATGTCCGTCCTGATACAAATGCCCGGGGCCAGGCCGAAAGAGAGGGTGTTGACATCAGGACCTACCGCGTAATATATAAGGCCATTGATGATGTTCGCTCTGCCCTTGAGGGCCTTTTAAAACCCGACTATAAAGAGGTGGTTATCGGCAGCCTGGAGGTGAGAGCCACCTTTAGTGTTCCCGATATTGGAATTATTGCCGGCTGTTATGTCCGTGAAGGTTCTGTTAACCGCAATGCCAATGTTCGATTGATCAGGGATGGTTCAGTTGTCCATGAGGGGACCATTTCTTCTCTTAAACGCTTTAAAGATGATGTGCGAGAGGTGGCTGAGGGTTACGAATGTGGCCTGGGAATTGAAAATTACAACAACATTAAGGATGGAGACCGGATAGAGGTTTATGAAATTAGGGAGATAAAACGGACCCTTTGATACTTTAGGAGTGATAGTTATGGGCCGTCAGCGAGCAGAAAGAGTTGGGGAACAGCTAAAAAAGGTAATCAGTGAACTGATTCAAAAGGAGGTTAAGGACCCCCGGATCGGCTTTGTTACCGTTACCGATGTTGAGGTCTCAGGTGATCTGAGGCATGCCAAGGTCTTTGTCAGTATCTTTGGCAGTGATGAGGAAAGGGAAGAGACGATGAAGGGACTGGATAAGGCTACAGGCTTTATCCGCAGTGAGGTAGGGCAGCGAATCAGGCTGCGTCACATACCCGAGATTCTTTTCCGTTACGATCAGTCAATTACCAGGGGTATCAGGATTTCAAAGCTTCTGCAGCAGGTCCGGAATAATGATGAGGAAAAGAACCAGTCAGCTGGAGATAATTAATAGCATCCAGGATTTTATTCTAACCGGCGATAGTTTTCTGCTGAGCACCCATCAAAAACCCGATGGTGATGCTCTGGGTTCCTCTCTGGCCCTGGCCAGGATACTGGAGGGCCTTGATAAAAAATGCAGTATTCTCCTTGATGACTCTGTCTCCAGCTTCTATCGATTTCTGCCCGGTGTGGAAAAAATAGAGGAGTTCACCTCAGCTGCCGAGATTGATCCCACCACCAGGGTTATTGTGCCCGATGCTGGCAACCTGGAGCGAATAGGTGATGTTAGCAGCATTTTTACACCGAAAAATAAAATTCTAAACATCGATCACCATCCCGATAACACCCACTTTGGCCATCTTAACTGGGTGGAGGCAGAGGCTGCTGCCACCGGTGAATTGATCTTTATTTTGATTGATGAACTGGAGCTTAAGATCGATGAGGAGCTGGCTACACTGCTGGCCACTACAATTATTACCGATACCGGCAGCTTCCGTTTTGATAATACCAGGCCCTTCACACATCGGATGATGGCTACTCTGCTGGAGAAGGGGGCAGAGAGCACTACCATCATCAAGGAGATCTATCAGTCATATGAGTTCCATCAGCTGAAGCTTCTATCTTTGGCCTTAGATTCAATGGAGAGAAGCAGTGATGGCTCTCTTGCCTGGTGTACCATTGATCGGGAGATGATGAATAAGACCGGTATTTCTCCGGAGGAGATAACTGGGGTGGTTAACTATCCCCGCAGTGTTAATGGTGTCCGGGCCGGTGTGCTCTTTAAAGAGTTAGAGGAAGGTAAGGTGCGTGTCAGCTTGCGTTCCAATGGCTCTTTGCCAGTTAACAGGGTGGCTGCCCGCTTTGGTGGTGGTGGCCATGAAATGGCGGCAGGCTGTATCATGGAGATGGAACTTGGGGCAGCAAAAAGAGAGCTGTTAACAGCCCTCGAAGGGGAGATGAGAAACAATTAGCCTGATGGGAGTTATTAACCTCTTCAAAGAGCCAGGCCTCAGCTCCTTTGACTCTGTGCGGAGGATCAGAAGGCTCTTTAATACACGCAAGGTTGGCCATGCCGGCACCCTTGATCCACTGGCCTGTGGAGTGCTGCCTCTCTGTCTTGGTCGGGCCACCAGGCTGGCGCCCTTTATCCAGGACTCGATCAAGGTCTACCGGGGTGAGATGGTGCTGGGGGTTGAAACAGAGACCCATGACGGGGAGGGCAGTTTGGTCTCCTTTCAGCAGGTAGAGGTGGGGACTGAGGAGCTGAAACACCTCTTTGCCAGCAGCAGGGGCAGGCAGGAGCAGCTTCCACCACGCCATTCTGCCCGCAGCCAGCAGGGCAGGAGGTATTACCAGCTGGCACGAGAGGGGAGAGAGTTTGAACGCCAGAAAAAGGAAGTGGAGATTTATCGTCTTGACCTAATTCACCGGGAGGAGAATAGAGTAATATTTGAGGTTGCCGTCTCCCGGGGTACATATATCAGGAGTTTAGTCTATGATCTGGGAGCCCGTCTGGGCTGTGGGGCCTATCTTTCCTTCTTACTGCGGAAGGAAGTAGGGCCCTTTAAGCTTGCCAGTGCTCTTTCCCTGCCGGAAATAGAGCTCAGGCTGGAAGAGTCTGATCCTGAGTCGGTGCTCCTTCCCCTTGATGCAGGGCTGGTGGAGCTGCCTGCAGTCCATATTACAGCCTGGAGTGCCAGGCGGGTAAAAAACGGTGTTCCCTTTACCGGGGAGGAGATTACCAGTCAGGAGGGAGAGTGGGAGCTGGAAAAGCCTGTACGGGTCTACGGTCCTCAGCAGGAGTTTCTGGCCCTTTACTATCCACAGCAAAATGAAGAGGGCTTGATTGAATATCGTGCCGGAAAGGTATTTGCCTGAGAGAAAGGATGGCAGATGATGGAGGTAATTAAAGCCAACAGCAGTTCGGATATTAAACTAAATAAGACCAGTATAGCTCTGGGTACCTTTGATGGTGTTCATCTTGGTCACCAGCAGATAATAAAGGAGGCAGTCCTCAGGGCTAAGGAGTGCTCCTTGCAGAGTATGATTTACACCTTTGACCCCCATCCCCTGCAGGTTATCTGCCCGGGAAGCGGTCCTTCTCTGATTACCTCATTACAGGAGCGCATAGAGCTTTTAAAGGAGTTTGAACCTGATTATATTTATGTTCAGCATTTTACTCCTGCCTTTGCTGCCCTGGATTACAGGGAGTTTGTTGTCAATTATCTGGTTAAGAGCTTTGGGGCACAGCAGCTGGTGGTGGGTGAGGATTTTAGCTTTGGTCACCAGGGCCATGGTGATATCTCTTCCCTTCAAAAGCTGGCCTCTGATTATGGTTTTAATGTTACTGCCCAGGAGACGGTATGTATTGATGGCCAGCGGGTTAAAAGTACCATTATCCGCAGGTTAATTGGAGAGGGGAGGA
>CAZXKH010000166.1:0-5039 GCA_964641385.1 uncultured Clostridia bacterium
GGCAAAGGCCAGGACCATCATACTCTGCCCCACACCAATTAATAATCCGGGTACAATGGAAGCAGCAAATAATCCTGCTATCGAGACACCAGTTACTGAACCATAAAGCACTATAGTAATACTGGGAGGTATAATTGGCCCAACTATAGAGGAGGAAGCAGTAATCATGGCAGAAAACTTTTTTGTGTAACCGTTCTTCTCCATAGCCGGGATCAGGAGTGATCCTATAGCTGAGACATCGGCAATGGCAGAACCAGAAATACCGGCAAATAATAGGCTGGAATAGATGTTGACATGTGCCAGTCCCCCTCTAACTCTACCAACAATTATTTCCACAAACCTGACCAGTCTGCTGGTAATACCAGACTCATTCATTATCTCTCCGGCCAGCATAAAGAATGGTATGGCAAGCAGGACAAAGCGGTTGATGCCTCCGTACATTCTCATGGGCACAACCCGGAGAGATATTTCAGCAAGATGCAACCAGATAAGACTGGTAGTACCCAGGACAAAGGCAATGGGAAGTCCTAAAAATAGCAGCAACAGCATTCCAATTAAGGTGATATAATGTAAGATACTCATATTCCCAATTCCTCATCTATTATTTTTACTTCCACATCATAATCGCCGGTAATCAGACTATTGATCCCGGTATAGGTATTAAAGAGAATTTGAAAGAGCATTATTGCTCCACCAACAGAAAGTGACAGGTAGCCATAGGTTCTGGGAAGACCGGTGGCTGGAGAAATGGAATGCCAGTTATTGATGGCATAAAAATAACCATGGTAAGTGAGAACAACCAGAAAAAAAATGATTACCAGGTTGTTAATTAACTTAATGATTATTTTATTGCGATCGGAAAACTTATTAAGAAAAAACAAAATTGCTGCATGCTTATCTTCCTTGATGATCATACTGGAACCAACTAAAGCAATCCAAACCATCAAATACATGGCTATTTCAGCTGTCCAGGGAGTACTTACTCCAAAAACATATCTGGCTCCAGACTGAATTAAGACAATAATTAATAATACTCCCATCATAAGTGTTGTTAAATATTCCACAATGGTATTAATAACATCAGAGATTTTTTCAAACATTTTAACCTCCATTTAAAAAATCCTGCCAGGAACTATATTTTAATTGCTAGCTGCTAACAACACCTAAGGTACTCAAAGTTTAATTGGAGGACAAAACTAAAGCTTATGTTTTGCCCCCCATGACATTTAATTATCTGCAACTATATCCTTTTATTCTGCAATTTTACTGTAGCCCAGTACATCAAGAGCAGCTTCAGCAGCTTCGAAGGTTCTATCAACCCATACTTCATCATCCACTGCATTTCTAACAAAGTCTGAGACCGGCTCCTGAGTAGCTTCTCTAAATAGATCCATCTCCTCTTCGGTTGGTTCATAGATCTGTAAACCCTGAGCCTCAAGGTATTCCCTGCCCACATCCCTGACGATGCGAGTCTGCCTTCTTGCTACCTCAGACATTCTTCTTCCACCTTCCAGGATAATGGCCTGGTACTCAACTGGCAGGCTCTGGAACCAGCCATCATTGGCCAGTATTTGTGTCATGCTAAAGAAGTGACGGTCAAGGGTTAAATAATCCTGAACTTCATAAACCTTGGACATCATAGTATTGGCAATGGCATTCTCCTGACCATCTGCAATACCTGAAGCCAGGCCAGAATACAGCTCTGTCCAGGCTATAGTTACCGCATTGGCGCCCAAATGTTCAACCAGTTCGATATGTGATGGAATCTCCATAACCCTAATGGTCAAGCCCTCCATATCGGCAGGAGTCCTTATTTCACGAACATTATTTGTAAAGGAACGGAAGCCACCGTTATCAAACCAGGCAATAGTCTTTAAGCCTGTCCGTTCTCTCATATCTTCAAACAATTCCTGGCCGACTTCTCCATCAAAAACATGTAAAGCATGGTCCACATCCCGGAAAAGATAGGGAAGAGAAACAACCTGTATGTTGGGATAAATTGTTGAAATAGCACCATCACTTGTCAGCACAACCTCTACAATACCCTCCATTGCCAATTCCTGAAGCTCTCCCAGGTCTCCCAGCTCACCACCAGGTGAAAGGTTGACTGTGATCTGACCATTGGAAGCTGCTTCCACGTACTCTTTAAAGGCTACCATTGATGCATGATCCTGTAAATGATCATCAGGAGGACTTGGATGAGCAGCAGTAAACCTGATAGGATCCAGATCAGAGAGGTCCAGATCTATAACATCAAGTGTTCCCTGTTCGATAATTGCATGGGAGGCTGGAGCAAAAAACATCAACACCATAGCAATGACAACAAATCCGGCCAACGATTTTGCATTAGTTAACATAAATTATTTCCTCCTAAGATTAAAATATATTCATTTTTAAACCAGCTATAACCTTAATATAACTAATTATCCAACTAAAACCATCCAAAACTCCTCGAAAAAAACCTCTTCCCCCCTTTCAAAATTAATCTGGTTATCTCACAAATCAACACCAGGCTCTTTCTATAGCAATTAATTGCTGCCCTAACTCTCCTTGCTCTTTGCTTTCAATAGTTCAAAAAGATGGTTTTGTTTGTTAATCATCAGTTCAACAATATTGTTTGCTGCCTGATCAATATGGAGTCTCAGCTTATTAATCAGCTGCTCATCATTTCTTTCAATTAAATCAATAATCTCTAAATGCTGATGGATGGTATCCTCTATATTATCATGAGCAATTGCTGCCAGATATTGATACCGGCCAACCTGAGCATCAATCACCCTGGCCAGTTTTTGAATGTACAGGTTATTGCTCCTTTGGATAATCATATTGTGGAGTTCACGATCATATGTGGAAATAGTCTCCCAGTCGATCTTATTCCGGGCTAAAAAGATTTCTAAACACTTCTCCCCCTTTGATCTAAAGTAATTGATTTCTTCTGTAGTGATGTTTTCCCCTGCTGTCCTCATAGCTTCACACTCTAAGGCTTTCCGGGCATCATAGATCTGCTTCAGATCATTGACACTGATCTCACTGACATAGATCCCGCCCTTTTTAACTTCCAGCAGGTTTTCCTGTGATAGCATACTAATCGCCTCTCTAACAGGAGTTCTACTCATCTCCAGGCTCTCAGCCAGCATATTCTCGCTGAGATAGCTGCCAGGATCGAACTCAAAGTTAACTATTGCCGTTTTTATACTCATATAGGCAATATCCGATAACTTGTCCTTGTTTTTTTGTATTTTTTTTACTCTCTCAGCAAAATTACTCAATGTATACTCTACCTCCAGTTATATTATACAGATTGTATACAATATCGGGCAGGGCAATACCTTGTATTTTTCTCTTAAGTGCCTAATCCCAGAGTCCTTAATTGATTATTTGATAATATAATACTGCCTGTATACAGCTACTATACTATATTATTTTCTAGGCTCATCTAAAATATCCTTTTTTTATTTCAAAAAAATATGCCAGCAAAAATTGTAGTATATTCCCTCCCGATTAATAGACCCTGAATAAAGGAATAGTATTTATGGATCTCGAACCCTTTTGTAGAGAGAGGTTGGATTAGTTTTTAGACAGAAGCTTATTGTTACGTTTATGAACACAAATACTAATTAATTAAGATGTGATATTAAAGATAAGGCATTAATAATTCCCGGAAGCTTATATGAAAAAATTTGTAACCAATATTATTGTTCTGAGAGAGGAGACTCAGATGACCACAGAGGAAAAGATAAGACTTAACATTAGAGACCTCAGCCATGATGGTAGAGGTATTGCCCGCCTTAATGACTACACTCTTTTTATTCCAGGTGCCCTGCCGGGTGAAGAGATACTGGCTACTATCACCAGCAGGAAAAAACGCTATGGTGAGGCCAGGCTCCTGAAAATATATTCTCAGTCCGAAAAACGTCAAACTCCCTCCTGCCCGGTCTTCCATCAGTGTGGTGGTTGCCAGCTGCAGCATATGAACTATCAGTCTCAGCTGGAATTTAAGCAGAGCAGGGTATTGCAGGCCCTGAAGAGAATTGCCAAACTATCCCAGGTGCCCCCAATAAAAGTACACCCAACAGAACCATGGTATTATCGTAACAAGGGCACCTATCACTGCCATACCAATGGAAAACTGGGGTTCTTTGCTCCTGAAAGCCATCAGGTGGTACCACACCAGGAATGTCTTATCATGCATCGCCATGCTAACAGCTACAAAAAAGAACTGGAAGAGAATAATATTCCCTCCCCGGGGGAGAGATGTATTCTACGTACCTCCACCCTGGAGAAAGAGGGGATAGCGGTTCTGGAAAGAAAAAAACCATTAAAAAAACTTAAAGAACTATCTCTTAAGGGGGTATACATACAAAAAAATAACCACCTTTGTGGTGGAAAGAAGCTTACAGAAAAGATGGGTCCCCTTACCTTTCAGATACCACCAGGGGTCTTCTTCCAGGTCCATGATCAGGGTAGAGAGATCCTCCTCCAGCGCGCGGCAGAGCTGTTAAATCCTGCCCAGCAGGATACTCTCCTTGATCTCTACTGTGGTGTGGGAGCCCTGAGCCTTCCCCATGGAAAAACTGTCAGGGAGATACTGGGACTTGACAGCGATAGAGAAGCCATCCAGGTGGCGGAGGAACATGCCCAAAAATGGGGGTACACAAACACCACCTTTCTACATCAAAGAGCTGAAAAGAAGGGAAGCTGCTCCCTGCTGGAGAAAGAGCCTACTGTAGCCCTGCTTGATCCCCCGCGAGAGGGTTGTGCCAGGATCCTCCTGAAGAAATTACTTAACAGCTCCCTGCAGCGGATAGTATATATCTCCTGTGACCCGGCCACCATGGCCCGGGATATTAAGCAATTAAGGGATGGTTTTCAGGTTAAAGGGCTGGAACTGGTGGATATGTTTCCCCAGACCTACCATGTGGAAGCTCTGGCAGTACTGCAGAGAGAATAGAATTAACAACTTAAATTCAACTCAAGACCTATGGCCAGACATTTACAACAATCCCTGCTCTTAGACTAAAAAGGAGGAGAAGAGGAAG
>CAZXKH010000167.1:0-3261 GCA_964641385.1 uncultured Clostridia bacterium
TTTATATGAATATCTAAACAGAAAAAAGAAGGGGCTCTCTTATCCCTGTATCATTTAACACAAAGATAAGTTATCCAATGAAGGCTGTAAATGGCACACTTAATAATTATCAAGGCAATAATGGGGAGTTAAACTCTGGCAAATAGGTAAGGCCATTAATATTTAATAGCCTTAAGATAATATAAGATTGACCAGTTTTCTTATTTGTTTTTCTACAAAAGATAGAGACTGCCTCCACTTATTGTGCCAGGCAGTTCTCTATCTTCTTCTTATATTTCCCTATTAGATTATTATTGAGCATTAATCCGAATTATTAGGCCTGAATAGAAAAACTGCGCGAGGCCTGCTCCTGTTTATAATTGCCATTACCGGCATCATTTTTCTTAGATTTTCCTTCATCTTCTACCTGGCTCCAGGTATCCAGAAACTCTCTAAACATCTCTTCAATTTCTTGTAAAAGCTCTGGATCCTTATCCCGGTTGGCAATTACCAATTGATAGTGCATGTACTCATAAAGAGCAAAGAGCTTACTGGCAATCTCACCACCCTGTTCCATATCAAGGGATCCCATCAGTTCGATAACTATCTCCTGAACACGGACTATATAGTTGTGTGCTCCCTCAGTATTCTCCTCCTGAATACTCTTCTGTGCTTGCTTTAGAAACTTAATTGCTCCCTGAATCAACATCAGAAGCAGCTGCTTATTATCCGCAGTATTAACCTGCATTTCCTGGTATTTCTGGTACCCTGCCTTCATTATAGATGCCTCCCCTTCCACAGTCAGTTAATCTGACTAGAATGGTTTTTATATTTATCTCAATAATAGCTTCCAACCACCTTATCAAAAATATCCCTTTGATAACAGTATTATCAGCGCCGGTGATTGGCACTAATTAGATATGTTCTTTATAAAGCTTCAGTAAGAATAAGTAATGATAATAATATGAATCCAGATAAAAAACTGGCTTAATAATTACTGTTTCTTATCTAAAAACTTAGCCTCCTGCTGAGGCAACTTGGTGTAGGCTTTGTTCTGTCGCTCTGCCTGCCCCAATTCATCTAAACGTTTGCTCAGGGCTTCTTTTAGCTTGGCCAAAAGATTCATATTCTCTTTGTTAATCTCTGCCGCCTCAGCTAGTATACTCTTAGCCTCCTCCCTCTCCTCCGGTGATAGAGAGGAAGCTTCCTCTGCAGCAGATATTCTGTCCTGGAGTTGTTCCCTTTCTTTCATGCACTGCTGAAGTTCTTCCAGTTTACCATCTTCAATATAGGAGCTCTGTTTTTGAGTTAACTCCAGATACTTACTGTAGAGTCGGATAAATTTCTCCCTCACTCAATCACCTCTCAATGCTAATAAAAGTCTTTAACCCCATTCACCCAGGTTATCGATCTGCCCGGTAAGCCATTCCTGCTGGCTCATCATCTCCGAGAGGGCCTGCTCCATGGCAGTAAACTGTCGGTAATAACGCTGCTGGGTCCTCTCCAATCTATCCTCTATAGCATGCTTGCGTCCCTGCAGGTTCTGAATAGTCTGTTCCTGGTTAAGAACCTGTCTGGGTATAACACCAACTGTATGACGGAGGATATCCTCCATGTAATGTCTAAGGCTGATAGCAGCACCATCAAAATCATCAGTCTCTTCTCTGGCAGCAAGCAGTTTGGTAACTGCATCAGGATCCTTTTGATGAGCCTGCTCAAAGGCAGCCCGGTTAAAGGTCATATGTCCATCCTCATCCAGTTCCAGGCCGATACTTGATTCAAAGGATAGAGGACCTGTCTCGGTCTGTACTGAAGGTGCAACCAGCCGGTTAAATTCACTATCAGTTGGTATCATCTGAGTTAACTGACGCCGAATCTGGTTTTCAATCCTCATCAGAGTGGTATCACCCTGGAGTTTACCTGCCTGTTCAGTATCTTCATCATAGTCAAGTTTGGTGCGGATGAAATCCATAGTGCTGTTATACTGCTCGGCAAAGGCCTCCAGTGCCTGAGCTGGAGTTTCGCTGTCAATACCCACACTAATATTGGTCTGACCCTCTTCCATTATTTCAAAGGTCATTCCCTCCACAGCATCTTCAATGGTGTTGGTAGGGGAATCAATGGTAACTCCTTCAATGGTCATAACTGCATCCTGTGGGGGGCGAAAATCTTCATTTACGTTAAGGCCCAGCCCTACATCATAATCAAAGGCGATCTCATTTTCTTCTCCTGTTTCTATAGCACTGAGCAGTAAACTGTCACCGATAATCCTGGCTTCAGTCCCTGTATGCTCTTGAGAAAAGGGATCGCTAAGATCTGTCTCCTCCTCGGGTATATCACTAAGAGTATATTCTCCATCTTCAAAATCAAAGGCAAGAACTCCAAGTTGACCCAGAGTATCTGCATCCTCTACCTCTCCAAAATCAAAGCCATCTATACTGTCCAAAGATTCAATTCCATCAACTAACTCCTGGATAGTTGTTACTATCTCTCCCTCTATATCCTCTTCTAGGGTAATGGTGAGATCAAGTGTGCCGTTCTCCAGTTCCCCCTCTACAGCCAAATTCTCCTCCGCTTCAGAAGCAAACTGGATATTCACTTCGTCTATTTCATGTTCATTCTCCAGGAGCAGAGCCTGCAAGTTATCATCGGTACCCTCTACTGTAGTCCACTCGGGATCCTCCTGAACTCCACTTTTGTTATTAATCTTATCCCGAATGGTCTCCAAACTGTCTCCTTCTTCGATATCGATCTGGACATCATTGATTGTTATTTGGCCATCATCTAAGGCTTCTCCCTCTTCACCCAGGGTGACCTCGATCTGGTGGCTTTCAGCCAGCTGGATAACATCTATTGCATAATCTGTTAACTCTGCTTCAGTGCTGGCAGAGGCAGTAGCAATATTTTCATTTGAACTGGTTACACTCCGCTGATTAAAGTTGGATCTAAGCCTCAATGGATCTATAGTCTGATCGAGGCTGGAAAGACGGGTATTAACATCTCTCCAGGCATCACGAAGCTCAGTTGCTTCTTCACTCTTCTCTTCAATTCGTTTTAATGGTAGGCTTTCAACTTCCATCAGCTGTTCAACTATTTCACTGGTGGGAAAGCCACTGACCAATCCGTCTAATGCCAATCTATCCAAGACTCACACCTCCTGCCCTTTTCCTTGTTGATTGTTAAAACAATTATATTTAACTATATTTATAATCTTTAGCTGGGGATTGAATAAAAGAACCGGTGGAAACTACCGAATTTTAAAATATATCTACATAAACCCTA
>CAZXKH010000167.1:3271-5025 GCA_964641385.1 uncultured Clostridia bacterium
AAATTATACCTCCAAAAGGATATAACTACCATATTCTTATTTACAGCTAGATCTTTTCGTCTATAATAATGCCAATCATGGTCCTAATCCGGGCTGCAATATCAAGCATCTCCTCAGGCGGCATAGTCTTAAGTATTTCCTGGCTCTCCCGGTTAATAATGTGAACCATGAGATTATCAGTGGGCTGGTGAAGCTCAAAACGGAGATCCTTGGTGACGACCTCCAGTACATCATTCAGCTCATCCAAAGTCTTCTCTAAGTCCTCACGTGAGAGTCCCTCTGCACGTTCTCCATTATTACTCTGTCCTCTATGTTGTTCTGCAGCCTGACGGGCGGTTTCTCTGGCTGCCTTCCATGCCGAGAGATCATTCTCCTGGCTGGAAACTTTATTGGGGCGCTGTATGCTGTTTGTACCCTCTAAGCGCATTGTTCTTTCCCCCAATCTATAATTATATCACTAGTTATAGAGCCACCACTGATCAGCCACCTCACTGTAGCTCAATAACAGATTTCAACAATAATCACTGCCGGAATTAAAAGTAGTGATAAGCGAAAAATATTTTCATCATTCAATAATAATATCGTTAATAACGAAAGGATCTTTAACATCTATTATAGCGTAACTATCCCTCTAATTAGCTCTTACATCAATTTAAATCCCCGATCATTACCATTTACCCCCTATATATTCTAATTAGCACACTATTTAATATATCTATAAACAAATCTTCTCACAATGACACCACAAAACATAAATGCCTGTTTTAGACCGACATATATTACTGGTGTTGATAATATTTAAGTACTATTACCAAAATCCAGCACTCATAGATTATTATAATATCTAAGATTGCTGGACATCGGAGATACTGATACGTTATACGTATTATTATTTTATTATAATACTATCGAGAATTCAGCAGATGCAAGTGGTTGAGTTTTGCACTATATATATGACAAAAGCAACTACAATTCCACAATTTCAACCACGCCTGCTTTTTGCTCTCCCTTCTTCATTTGAGTTACTCAATAAAGGCGAAGAAGGTCCTATATCAACAGCAATTAATTGTTCTTCATCTACCCCATATTCTATTACCAGTTTATAAGCTACTGCTTTTGCCCTAAAGCTGATTATACAACCTAAAGATTGCGTCATAATTGCCTACCAGAAATGGATTGCTGTCAAATAGAACCTGGCGGGGAGGATGTCAACAGCCTTCTTCTCCAGGCATAAGAACCTCTGTTACACTATCTTTGCAAGTCACCATCTTTTCCCAATTCAACAGTACAATTATAATAGCAGCAATTGAGAATAAGATCGTATCCCATGGCTGGGCATCAGGCCATATCGGGTTATTAATCTGAAAGTGAAACAAAGCTGCAATAAGAATACTACCTCTAGATATGTTGAAAAAAGCTGTCATAATAATTGAAAGAGAGATAACACCAATAAAGAATGAAACAAATACCCAATCATAATGCGGTGTTCCCCCAATAAAGAAAGCAGGTAAATGCCACACCCCCCATATCACACCGATTATCAAGCTAGCCGATAGCGGAGTAAACCGACGCTGAAATAGCGGAAGAGCTAGACCACGCCAGCCAAACTCTTCTATAGGTCCTAAAAGAAGCATAATTAGTAATGAAGGCAAAACGTTATACCATTTTGCATAGGGAAAAGGGTCAGTGATGGTACCCACAATAGCTGCAGCCAAGTAGAAAAGAGCAGGAATACCTAATACCAGAAATAACCA
>CAZXKH010000168.1:0-5003 GCA_964641385.1 uncultured Clostridia bacterium
TATTAAGATGATTATACGTCGTTTCATTAAACATAAACTGGCTCTATTTGGACTGGTAATTACCGTTTTTTTAATTCTTATGTCTCTTTTTGGTCTCTACCTTTTACCTCATACCCCAACGGAGCAGAGTCTCCGCAACCGGTTTGCTCCCCCCTCGCCTGAACACAGGATGGGTACCGATGAACTGGGACGTGATCAGCTGGCCCGTATAGTTTCTGGGGGCAGGGTCTCCATTGCTCTGGGTTTTGTTGTCTCCATCACCAGTGTTCTGATAGGGTCTACACTGGGAGTGGTTTCCGGCTATATGGGAGGTAAAATAGATGATCTCTTGATGCGTTTCGTAGACTTTATGCTCTCTCTTCCCCTGCTGGCAGTGCTGCTAATTGCAGCATTTATTATTGGACCCGGATTCTGGAATATGGTCCTGGTGCTGGTAATTTTCGGCTGGATGGGGATCTGTCGTGTGGTCAGGGGAGAAACGCTGGCCCTGAAGGAAGAGGAGTTTATCCAGGCTTCAAGAGCACTGGGAGTGCCTACCCCTCTAATCCTTCTGCGGCACATTATACCCAATGTTATGGCTCCAGTGCTGGTATATGCAACTCTTGGGGTTGGTAATGCCATCCTTCAGGAGTCCTATCTCAGCTATCTTGGTCTAGGTATTCAGCCTCCTACACCCAGCTGGGGCAATATGTTGATGAATGCCCGTCAGTACCTCAGCTCTGCACCCTGGCTTGCCCTCTGGCCCGGATTCTTTATCTTTATCACTATTCTGGCCTTTAACTTCATGGGTGATGGGCTGCGGGATGCCCTTGATCCCAAGCTGAAAATGAACTAGGAACCTACTCGAAAAAGGTTGTTCTAACACAATCCAATAACAAATAATAAGTTGAATTGGAATATATCAAAATATCCATAATTATATAGCATATAAATTGATGAATTCGCTATTTATCATGTCAAGTATATACATTTACTGTAAAATATAGATAATGATATATTGTCTCAATTATACTTTTCGAGTGCACTCCTGGGGGATAGAGGGTGATATAATAAATGGATCGGACCAATGTAAAATATGCATTATTGCTGGTTCTCCTTTTGGCAGCAGGGGTTTATGCATATATATCTTATTCGGCTACCGCTGCTCTGGGAGTGCTGGAGGTGGTAACTGAGCCTGAAGGGGCACAGGTAACCATTAATGGTGAAGAAAGGGGCAATACTCCTCTGGTTATTGAGGATGTAACCCTTGGTTTTCGTGATCTGACCCTGGAAAAGGAGGGGTATGATTCCTACCATCGGAGACTCCATTTCAGGCCTCATCAACAACAGCGGGTGGATCTGATACTCTCCCGTGAAGATTTATATCTGGAGGAAATACTCTCCTTTAACAGCTCTATGCCCAGAGAGATGGTGAAGTCAGAGGATAGGCTGGTATGTGTCAGCAGTTCGGGTGAGCTGGCAGTGCTGGATTTTGAGACCACAGAGCTTGTCTGGCAGCAGGATATGAACCTTACAGTGCTTGCTTCTCCTGCAGTTTTGGGTGATACAGTCTTGATGGCAGGTTTCCGGGGACAGCTTTTAGCCTTTAATTTAAGTGATGGGGAGCTGCTCTGGAAAAAGGAGCTGGAAAAGGGGGTCAGGCGTGTCCTGGCTGCGGAAGATAGTTTTTATCTGCTGCACAGTGACTATAGTACTATTTCCGCCCTGGGAGCTGATGGCCAGCTGCTGTGGAGTGAGAGAACCCCTGATAGTCTGCAGACGCTCCTGCCAGGAGAGGACAATCTGCTGGTGGTGGGTGACAGTGGGGTATTGATTCAGGACTTAGAGAAGAAAGAAAATAGAGATTGGTTCCCCTTTCCAGGCGATGAAGTATCTTACCTGGGTAATGATGGTCAGGATCTCTTCTTTTATTATCAGGGTACAGTATATAGTTTTGATATCAGAAGCAAAGACTATATTCCTCTGTTAGAGACCCTTATGGAGGGGGATATAACCGCCTTTGCTGTACAGGATGATCGGTATTATCTGGCGGCTGAGAAGGAGTTAATTGCCTTTAAAGATGGTAGGAAGATTTGGAAAGAGAGTCTGGATGGGGTTGTAAGCTACCTGCACTCTAATGGCGATTCTAATTTGCTGGCTGCCACTGAAAACAACAGTCTCTTTTTTCTGGATTACATAGAGGGGAATATCTGGGGGCGAGAAAGTCTTAGATCCCGGGTGACGGGTATACTGAATAAAGATGAGAATATGTATTATCTGGGACTACATAATGGCAATTTAATGTCCTTAAGGCTTGATTAGCAGTCTTATCTGATGTAATTTAAGAGGTGTTTTAGTTGTCTTATAGTCACAAAATCCTTGTGATTATATTTATTGTTACCTTACTATATACTCTTCCTGCAGTAGCCGGGGACTGGCCTCTTGGCTGGTCTGAAATTACTGAGCTTAACCCTGTTTCCATAAATTCATCTATTTATGGAGTTGACCTTGATGGAGAGGGCAAGCTGTATCTTTCCTGGGTGGAGGGCAGACATCTTTCAACTAAAGTGTATTATCGTCATCTTAAACCTGGTTCTGAACCAGGTGAGCCTGTTCTGCTGGCAGAGGGCCCAAGCTTTTCTAACAGCCATCTGCTGGTGGACAGCAGGGGATTGATTCATCTCTTCTGGGAGGGGAAAAAGGGAAATAAAGAGGCTGTTTATTATGCCCTGGTTGATGGGGAGGGGAACAAAGAGCTGGGCCCTATAACTCTGGTTGAGAGCAGATATTTGCTCAGAGATATTGAACCTGTTCTGTCCCCTGATGGTTATCTTTATCTTTTTTGGTCGGGAAGAGATCCGGATACCATGTCCTTTAATGTTAACTATCAGGTAATGGATCTTCAGGGAGAAATGATTTTGGGCCCTAAGATTCTAACAGACAGTAATGAAATATCGGGGAGAAATACAGCTCTGGTTACAAAGGAAAGAATAGATCTTTTTTGGACTGATTATCATCATAATACTTATACCTATTATTTTCGCTCCTTTACCAGAGAAGGAAAGCCCATCGATGACAGGTTACTGATAGATACTGCTGGAAACTTAGAGAGCAGAGATAAGCCACAGATGGTAGAGGAAAAAGATGAAACCGGGCGACGAATTCACCTATTATGGAAGGGGCAGTCCTCAGGTGGTGGCTTTGTTGCTGCCAGGGATATCCTTTATTATGGGAGGATTGGTGAGCAGGGCCTTGATCTTTCTGGACAGCAGCTGGTGGAGGGTGAGGTTATTCAGCGCCCCAACCTGCAGCTCATAGAGGGCAACAAACTGGCTTTAGCCTGGCAGGACAACAGAGAGGGGGCCCTTCAGACACACTATATAGAGCTGGATGGTGAGGGGACAAGACTCACTGATCCTTTATGCCTTGATATTACCCGCAGAGCTTCACATGCTCCCAGGATTGTAATCGATCACCAGGGGTACAGCCATGTGTTATGGCTGGCCTTTGATGAAGAGGGACGGAACTACCTTCTTTCCATGATCAATAATCGTTTTCCAGCTCAACCATCATTTTGGTATTCTATGGGCCTTGACCATAGCCAGCCCCTGCTTCATTTAATAATAGTTCTCTCGGCCAGTTTTTTTGTCAGTCTGATTATGACGGGTATTCATATTTGGGTTATTGCTCTGGCCATGCTGGTGTTATTTATTGCCGATAGGTTTTCTTTGCTGCCTGTGACCAGGAGAGGTTTTTTGTCTGTCTCATTATTTCTCTTCAGTCTGCTCTTTCTTTTACAGGGCTTGCCACGGATAATAGAACCGGGAGCAGGTTTTTTCTATCATCTCTTTACTGCACTGGTGGCCTCAGTCCTGACAGTGGTTTTTTGCCGCTGGCACAGGAATTTTTCTTTTTCAGGTATTTATAGACTGGCAACTATAGTTCTCTGGTTATTCTGGCATAACTACTTTCTCTATCTGCAGCGGATAATCGAGTGGTTTTAACTTCTATGTCAGGAGGAAATAATATTGCTGAAAGATAACTACTATCTTAAAGCAACCCTATTATTTGTAATTCTCACACTGATTGGAGTGGGATTAGTCTTTACTTATCTCTATTTTTTAGGTTCTGGAGTGACAGGAGAGAGCTTTTTTGGGGTACGGGTGGCTATTTTTATTCTGGCTACTATTCTTTATTTGTGCTTTCATTTTTTCTGCAAGGATAAGGGAGATGACTGGACCGGGGATTGCATATAATGTATTAAAGTTTAGCACGAGCTACTGTCGATAATAATAATATGAAGTGCAAATTAATCCGGTTCTTTTTTTTCGAAAGGCAGGAATTAATAGTCTTTTTCTAGAACTTTTTTATTATTGGTAAAGAATAAGCTCATAATTTTTTTGCTGGTAATTTCTAGTATGCATTCTTTTTGCAGGGGAATCTATAGTGGCTTCTCTGTTGCTAAGTATCTACAATATTTACTCTTGGATGTGTTGGTTTAATAATAATTATTCAGCAGCAGCATTAATCTCTCTCAATTATTTTAAACCTTGGTTTTGGGAGATTAATGGACAGCTGCTGGTTGTACTGGAGGGGGGGGATTAAAGACTGCCCAGTGGCTTGCATAAGTATCATTTTTTTGAAATTATTAGAAAGGAGCATTAACTGATGAAAAGGTCTATTCTTTTTGTATTGGTGATTTCACTGCTGATGGCTTACAGTCTACCCGCTCTGGCAGGGCCAACTGTTCAGGATCCTGCTATTTCCACGGCTCCGGTTGGTATTTATGGAGGAACCCTGGTTTCTGGACTTTTGGGTGACCCCAAGACCTTTAATCCATTGATTGCCAAGGAGACTTCATCTACTGATATTACTGATTTTATTTTTGAAGGTCTTACCACTCGCTGTGGAGTAACCACTGAAGTAGAGCCCAACCTGGCCCATGACTGGGATATTAGTGATGATGGCCTGGTATGGACCTTTTATCTCCGTCGTGGTGTAGAATTTCACGATGGTGTGGAAAT
>CAZXKH010000169.1:0-4988 GCA_964641385.1 uncultured Clostridia bacterium
AAAGTGTACCAAAAACTCTATCACATGGGTATCATCGGTGGTATTGGACATACTACTGCCACCTTAAAAGAAGTGGAAAGAGCACTTGAGTGGGGTGCAGAGTATGTAGTCCATACCTTCAACGCCATGCGGGGTATCCATCACCGTGAACCTGGAACAGCAGGAGCAGTTTTACTGCACCCCTCTCTGACGGCAGAGATTATTGCAGATGGAATTCATGTTCATCCCCTGCTGGTCAGGCACCTGATACAGACCAAAGGTTACCGAAGAGTGATCCCGGTAACAGATGCCATGGCAGCTGCAGGGCTGCCCGAGGGTGATTACAACTTCGATGGTCGTAAGGTTAAGGCACAGGGTGGGAGGATACAACTAAAGAATGGTACCCTGGCCGGGAGCAACCTGACAATGGACAGGGCCGTCAAAAATCTTATCGAATGGGGTGTTGAACGGCAAAAAGTCCTGACCATGGCTAGCCTTAATCCAGCTCAGATCCTGGGGCTTAGGGGAAAAAAGGGCGAACTTCTTCCCGGACGTGATGCGGATATAGTTATCTTTGATAGGGAATTAAGAGTACAGCTGACAATGGTGGGTGGAGATCTTCGCTATCAGCGAAAGAAAAATGAACTATACAGCGAAGAATAAAAGAATTGACACCTTCCCGACCTTTCCTATCAGTACAAGCGAAAATTTCTAAAAGGACAATCTAATCGAAACTCGCATTTATATAACGCAATGATAGCTTCGATACTGGCCATTGAGACCATATTGATGTTGTTTGCTGATTTAAATGCCAGTCCATTTCTGCCAGACAAGCATGACGTAAACTTTAGACTGTGCCATCAGTCCTCCTGAGGTAGCCTACTCTATACATTTCAATAATATAATCCCAGCAATGATGCTGAAATAAACACTCAGTCGCTAAATCTAATGAAAGTCAACCATTACATGAAAAAATCTATTGCCTTCTATTAAGATTATTGTTCTATTTGTTGTGTCAGCAATCTGCATAAGATTCTCTCCAAAATATTCCTATCCAATAACAACCCGATTCCTTCCCTGTTCTTTACTTTCATACATCAGCTGATCGGCCCTTTTTATTAGGTTATCAATGCTATCCTCATCATTGACCAGTGTTGCTCCAATAGAGACTGTAACTGAAAGTTCCTGCTCCTCTTCCCTAATAACAGAGCGCTCAACAAGCATTCTAATCTTTTCGGTAACAATCTCCAGTCCTTCCAGGTCAATGCCAGAAAAGATAGCTATAAACTCCTCTCCACCCCAGCGTCCTACTATATCACCCTGCCGTACAGCACTCTCATAAGTCTTCGCAACAACCTGTAAAACTTTATCACCCAGCTCATGCCCGTAGGTATCATTAAAATTTTTAAAGTGGTCAATATCTATAAATGCCAGACCAAAGGGAATATCCAGGGTATGAAACTCCTCCAGCTTTGTTTTTAAGTGAGATTGAATATACCTTCGATTGGGAAGTTTTGTTAACTGATCATACATGGCCACCATTTTTAATTCCTCCAGGTTGGATATCAGGGTAGCCTTTTCTGAATCGTCCACAAAAACCTCAACAGCCCCAATAATTTCATCTCCTTCATTGATAGGACTGGTGCGGATAAATATTTTCACCCTCTGTCCATCTTTATGGTGAAGATAGACTCCAGATTCTCTAAATTGACCATCTTTGAGGGTTTTCTCCAGAGGACAGCCTTCAATACATAGCTGATTCCCAGCTTCATCTACATGATTAAGTATATTATCATAGCAATAACTACCCAGGACTTCACTGGCCGAAAAACCGGTAATCCTCTCAGCTCCAGAGTTCCAGAAAGTAATCTTTCGTTCGTTATCAACAAAATAGACCCCTTCATAAAAATTATCAAGCATCCGGCGATAGAATATTGAATTATCCATCTTAAAGAAAAAGCCTCCCCTTTTATTATATTCTTTATATAAGACCTTAAAAAAACATAACCTCCAAATAATTTCTATTACTATTATATATTATTATTTTAGCTCTTTAAAGCTTTTAGGATAGCAAGGTATGTATAACAACTCGCAACTAAAAATCAGTCTCTTCATAGAAGAGGCTAAAGATTGGGAATTCTAGCTATCTTTGTCTTTAATACAACCCTTGATTATGGTATAATAATTTTGATAAATAAATTGGTTGAATCAGCTATCAGCAATAAGAGCATTACAATCCTATGTATTATTTGCTTTGATGGATCCCTTCATTGACACTGACTGTCTATTTATAATCATGTAAAGGAGAGTAATAATGCGAATAACATCAGAACATGTAGTCTACGAAATGTCACCTGTTAATGAAGCAGTGGCAAGCTGTGAACCGAGAAGTAAGGTGACCTTTGTTACCAAAGACTGCTTTAGCAATCAGATTCGGACAGAGGACAAACTCTTTGAAGCCACTAACTGGGAGACCATAAACCCGGCTACTGGACCCCTGGCAGTAAAGGGAGCCTCATTAGGTGATACTTTAAAGGTGGAAATAGAAAAAATTGAGATTGATGACCAGGGTGTTATGGTAACTGTCCCTGAGATGGGGGCTCTGGATAAGTTTATTGAAGAATCCGAAACAAAAATAATTCCCATTGAAGAAGGTTTTGCTGTCTTTAATGAACAGATTAAGCTGCCGGTGGAACCAATGGTAGGTGTTATTGGAACAGCACCAGCAGAAAAGACAATTCCCTGCGGTACACCGGATTCCCATGGTGGGAATATGGATACATCAATAATTGTAGCCGGTTCAACCCTTTACTTACCGGTCAGGGTTGAAGGTGGTCTGCTGGCAATGGGTGATTTGCATGCTGTCATGGGTGATGGTGAAGTAGCCATCTGTGGAGTGGAGATTGCAGGTGAAGTAACAGTTAACGTTGATATTATAAAGGGCACTTCTATCCAAGAACCTATAGTAGAGACTGAAAATGCCTTCTATACTATCTCTTCAGCTCCAACTCTGGACAAGGCCGCACAACAGGCAACAGACAGTATGTTTGTTTTTCTCAAGGAAAGAATACCTCTTAACAATAATCAGCTGGCCATGCTGATAAGCCTGATATGTGACCTCCAGATAAGCCAGATAGTTGATCCTAAAAAAACTGCCCGGATGAGGGTTGATAAAAAAGCATTGGCTGAATATAAGCTTAAATTCTAGTGCATTTAGCAGTTCCTGTGTTCTTTTTTGAAGAAGCTAAGATTTTTTCGCAGAAAGATCCTATTCCTGCATCAGAAGAAAGTCAATCATGTAGCAGTTAAAATCCCAGTTTAATGCGCAATGAAACTCTAAGGAGAAATTCCTAAGATAAGTCTTACGCTTATTTTTATCTTTCTGTTTGTTGAGGAGAATTTTTATGCGTAACAAATTATTTACTCGCTGGGTGATAGTATTATTTATCTCAATACTGGTAGGCTTATTTTTCTATACACAAATTGAAATATCCAGGATTGAAAACAAGTATCCACCGGAAGGTCAATTTGTTTCTACCGCTAATGGAGAGGTGGATATTCATTACATAAGCAAGGGTAAAGGAACTCCAATTGTAATGTTGCATGGAAGAGATGGTACATTACAGGAGTTCACCTTATCAATATTCGACACTGTGGCTGAAAATTATCAAGCAATAGCTTTGGATCGACCTGGATATGGCTATAGCAAGTGCACAGACCCGGCAAAGCTTACTACTGAAAAGCAGGCTCAGCTGATTAATGAGGCCCTTAAAAAACTAAATATAAAAAAACCCCTCCTAATTGGTCATTCATACGGTGGAGCGGTTATGCTTCAGTATTTACTAGATTATCCCCACCAGGTTGTTGGAGGGATATCTCTTGGTGGAGTATCTTATGTAGACGATCCTCCTGATGAAAGTTTTTTTGCTCTCCCCCGTATACCAATTGTAGGACCACTTGCAACACAAACAGTTGTTATTCCATTCGGCAGAAAAATAGCGGCCGGTATCTATGAACAGGCTTTTTGGCCTGCTGAAGCACCCACAAGATATGTTAATTGTTTGTCTTCATTATATCTTAGGCCCAGCCAATTCTCAGCTAATTCTTATGAACTGGCAACAATGTATGATTCAGTGAAGAAGATTAGTCTTAGATATAATGAAATATTGGCTCCTGTAACTATTATTTTCGGAGACTCAGATCAAATGTTAGACCCTGAATCAGACGGTAAAAGATTATATAAAGAATTGCCCAATGCCAATTACATTCTTGTAGAGAATGCCGGACACAAAGTTCACCATACCCATCCTGATATTGTTATAAATGCGATAGATATGTTAGCTAACAAAATTGATGAATGATTGCATCTCAAATCACAATCTCAGAATGGGAAAAGAAGTCAATTACTATAAATTTATTAATCTCATATTTACTGAATCAATATCAAAATTCTTATAACCCTGCCTTGTCCCCCAGGACAACACTTCTTCATATTGAGGATGGTTGGCATCCGATATTATTTCCATATAATTATCAAATCCACTCTCCCCACCTACATCTTCTGGTGGTGTATTGCCTGCACCATCTAAACAGAGCGGATAGTTTTTATCATAATTGTCTATTACCTGGACAACCTCAAGGAAGTGTTGCCAGTTATCACCTAAATCATAGTTATACTTAAGCAGTTTATACTCGGGAATATATTCTACCAATCTTTTTCCCTGTTCAAGCTGCACAGAAATATTGTCTTCATATTCATAAACCATTTCTGCAGAAGAAACTAGATTAATAATCGACTTATAACCCGCTTCATTATATGCTGGATGATTTATTGATAAACTATCTACTTGCCCACTATCAAAAATATAAAACTCGTGCAGATGAGACCCCTTCCATCCAAAGGCTACCTGTAAAACCTGGTGTAAAAAATTGAAGGTCTTTTGCAATGGAATTACAAAATTACGCCAAATATTATAGTTCTCTAAAAGAAGGGTAGCCTTAATTTCCCC
>CAZXKH010000170.1:0-4979 GCA_964641385.1 uncultured Clostridia bacterium
AATTGTTTTGAGAATAAATATAACCCCCAACAGATTATGCAGTAACTCTATCAAGAAACAGCAGGAGAATCAATAATCACCACTGAGGTCGGACAGCATCAGATGTGGGCAGCTCAGTACTATACTTACAACAACCCCAGAAGCTATATAACGTCTGGCGGACTGGGAACCATGGGTTTTGGTCTGCCAGCCTCAATAGGTGTGCAGCTTGCTGCTCCCGATAAAACCGTGATCAGTGTCTCTGGAGATGGCAGCCTGCAGATGAACCTGCAGGAACTGGTTACCATCAGGGGCAACAATCTACCCATTAAGATCTTTTTGTTCAATAACTCTTCCCTGGGAATGGTCAGGCAGTGGCAGGAGATGTTCTTTGATAACAGGATTTCCTGCAGTGAATTTAAGGATAATCCAGATTTTGTAAAGCTGGCGAAATCCTTCGGTCTCAAAGCTCAGAGGGTTGAAAAATTTGAGGAGGTGAGACCGGCCATTAGGAAGGCACTCAATACTGAAGGCCCCTATTTAATTGATTTTAAGATTTCCTGTAAGGATAAGGTGTTTCCCATAGTACCACCAGGTTCAGCCATCGACCAGATGATTCTGGGAACCAATTAGAAGGGAGAGGTTTAAAATGAAACATACACTGGCAGTTCTGGTTCAGGATCGTCCAGGAGTTTTGAGTAGAGTGGCCAGACTATTTAGCCGCAGAGGTTTTAATATCGATAGCCTTTCCGTAGGTTCCTCAGAGAGGAAGAATATATCCCGAATGACCATTGTAGTCACCGGTGATGAGGAAACCCTGGAACAGGTTACTAAACAGCTGCACAAATTGATTGAAGTTCTTAAGATCTCCATTTTGCCACCTGCAGAGAGTATTGACCGTGAACTGGTGATGGTCAAGATTTCTGCCAATAAGGATAATAGAACTGAAATAATGCAAATCACCGATATCTTTAGAGCCAAAATAGTAGATGTCAGCCATAATTCTATGGTAGTAGAGATGACAGGCAATGAAGAAAAGGTAGATGCCCTGCTTAACCTCTTGCGCCCCTTTGGCATCAAGGAGCTGGTAAGGAGTAGTAAAATTGCCATGGCTCGAAGTGAAATCAAAACAACAAATAACAATAAAAGGAGAATCTCGGTATGACAAAGGTTTATTATAACCAGGATGCAGATCTAAGCTTGTTATCGGATAAAAAGGTTGCAGTTATCGGTTATGGCAGCCAGGGCCATGCTCAGGCTCAGAATTTACATGACAGTGGAGTAGAGGTAGTCGTGGGCTTAAGAAAAAAAAGTAAATCCTGGCAGCAGGCTGAAGAAGATGGCCTTAACGTGGCAGAGATATCAGAAGCGGCCAGGGAAGGAGACATTGTCCAGCTGCTGGCACCTGATGTGGTCCAGGCGGAAATATACCACCAGCAAATCAAGGAAAACATGGTGGAAGGAAATATGTTGCTCTTTTCTCACGGGTTTAACATCCATTACCATCAGATTGTACCACCCAAAACCGTTGATCTGGCCCTGGTAGCCCCTAAAAGCCCTGGTCATCTCTTACGCAGAGTATATCAGGAGGGAGGAGGGGTTCCGGCTCTCTTTGCAGTCAAGGAGGACTATACAGGTCAGGCGCGTGAGCTGACCCTTGCCTATGCCAGAGGTATAGGTTCAACAAGAGCAGGAGTAATAGAGACCACCTTTAAAGAAGAGACCGAAACTGACCTCTTTGGAGAACAGGCCGTCTTATGTGGTGGAGTAACTGAACTAATTAAAGCTGGCTTTGATACCCTGATCGAAGCAGGATATCAACCTGAGATTGCCTATTTTGAATGCCTGCATGAATTAAAGCTGATAGTAGATTTAATCTATGAAGGTGGACTGGCTGGAATGCGGTATTCTATCAGTGATACTGCCGAGTACGGTGACTATACTAGAGGCAAAAGGGTAATCGATCAGAAGACAAGGGAGAGGATGAAGGATATTTTAAGTGAAGTTCAGGACGGCGAGTTTGCCCGTGAATGGATTACAGAAAACAGAGTTAACCGACCTGTCTATAAGGCCCGACAAAAACAGGAAGCAAAACTCCAGATAGAGCAGGTTGGTAAAAAACTGCGAGACATGATGCAGTGGATTCAGTAATTCATCTCAACAGGGGGAGAGAAAAATGAAGAAATTCCTCCGCTTTGAAGCTGAGGGAGAGATAAAACAGGGAGTACTGGAAAACAACAAAGTACATGTCATTGAAGGAGATTATTTTTCATCTTTCAACCTGAGCGGACAGGAATACTCCTTCTCCGATCTCAGGCTGCTTGCACCCTGTCGTCCAGATAAAATAGTGGCTGTAGGGTTAAACTACTTCCATCATGCCAGTGAAATGGAGATGGATATCCCGGAGGAACCGATTATCTTTCTTAAACCCTCAACCTCCATCATCGGCCACAAAGATAAGATCATCTATCCCTCTGCTGTTAACACCCTGCATTATGAAGCAGAGCTGGCAGCAGTAATCAAGAAAAAATGTAAAAACATAAGCCCTCAGGAAGCAGAAGAATACCTCCTTGGTTTAACCTGTTTTAATGATGTTACAGCCAGAGATCTACAGCATAAAGATGGACAGTGGACTAGAGCAAAATCATTTGATACCTTCAGCCCTACAGGCCCCTGTATTGTATCAGGTCTTGACTGGTCCAACCTTGATATCTCTCTATTGTTGAATAAAGAAGAAAAGCAGTCATCCTCAACTGATGATATGATATTTCCCCTTGATACAATAATATCCTTTATCAGTAAAATAATGACACTACTCCCTGGTGATATTATCACCACCGGCACCCCAGCCGGTGTAGGTGAAATGAATGTCGGGGACGTGGTTGAAGTTAAAATAGAAGGAATTGGATCCTTAGTTAATTATGTTACCCGACCAAATACTAGCGAGGAGTGAGTAGCATGAGTCTTAAAATCTATCTTAACGGTAATATTGTATCTGAAGAAGATGCCAAGATTTCTGTCTTCGACCATGGTTATCTGTATGGAGATGGAGTCTTTGAAGGTATTAGGGCCTATAATGGCCGTGTTTTCAAACTTGATGAGCATATAGAAAGGCTATATAACTCCGCCAAAGCCATCATGCTCAAAATTCCAATTGATGAGGAAGAGATGAAGGAGAGTATCCTGGAAACAATCAGAGCCAACAAGTTACAGGATGCCTACATTAGAGTTATTATTTCCAGAGGACAGGGAGATCTGGGGCTAGATCCAACTAAATGCAAAAACCCCAATGTTGTCATCATCGCTGCCGCTATCCAGCTATACCCCCAGGAGTTATACGAAAAGGGCCTGAAAATAGGTACAGTACCAACCAGAAGAAATATCTCTGAAGCCCTAAACCCCAGAATAAAATCACTTAACTACCTGAACAATATCATGGCAAAAATTGAAGCTGTTAATCTGGGAATGCCAGAAGCAATTATGCTCACCACCGATGGATATGTGGCTGAATGCACCGGTGACAATATCTTTATCATCAGTGATGGCAAACTATATACTCCCCCCATCCATATGGGTATCCTGAAAGGTATTACCCGTGATACAGTAATGGAACTGGCAGAAAAGATGGGTCTGGAGATAAAGGAAGAGGTCTTCACCAGATATGACCTCTTTACAGCAGAAGAGTGCTTTTTGACAGGCACTGCAGCCGAAGTAATTCCTGTTGTAAATGTTGATGCACGACCAATTGGTGATGGAAAACCAGGCAGGATTACCTGTCAGCTGATCGATAAATTCCGTGAGCATGTTGAGAAGGAAGGGACAACAATTTATAAGCCAGCAGTATAAAAAATATTCCCAGAATTAAATAACTTAACATTTTTAAAGCACCTAATGAGGTGCTTTTTTTCTTGGGTCACTTTTGATCAGAAGCATACATATAATAGTAAGAGTAAATACTTTTTCAGGAGTGCCCAATAATGGAGTTATCATTTCTAAAAATTATATTTCGTTTTATCTCCATTCTGTCAGTGGGGATGACAATTAAGATCATGGATGATTATCTTGACCAGGATCTGGACCGGATAGAAGAAAAAAGAACACTAGCTCAGCATCTTCAGAGAGCAAGCCTGCCCTATGCATTGATCCTTTTTTCCATTGCAGTCTTATTTAATAAAGAGACCGCTATTTCACTCTTTGCTGCCAGCTATATACTGGGAATGCACCATGAATGGCAAGAAAACCTCCCTTTTGGGATTAAGAGTTACCAGGAAAGCCTGTTGGTAATGATTATATGCCTTATTTTTATTAGACCCTTACCAATGATTACTTCATTCTCTCTGATGATGTTAGTTCAAATTGCCGATGACTTCATAGATTACTACCATCCAATATTTCCGGAAAGAAGGAACCTTGTTAGAAAATGGGGGCAAAGAGCATCAGGTTTACTGGGAAGCATACTGCTATTATTCAGCCTGATATATGACCCTGGCAAGACGATTAAGGTCATTGTGGCCACACCAATCATTATTTATCTGGCAGAAATAAAAGGGTGGGAGAAAGAATGTACATAATTATCCTTTACTGTCTTATAATTTTCTTCACTGGTTACCTGATTGGTTATTTAAGCGGGAAAAAGACCGGCTGGAAAAGGGGATTAAAAGAGGGAAGGGGCAGGGCACCCCTGGAATTAAAGCATCTTTCATTAAAATCAGGTAGCTGCTATATCTGTGGAATGAAAAGCAAAGATGATAGAACAACCAATTATTAATTCTATTTTACTGATAAACAATAGAGAACCAATATATCTTCAATAGACTCCCATATCCCGCTGCGATAGGACTGCCCTGAAAATAGCAGCGATATATTTTCAGGGCAGTAAAAACATATTCCACCAAAATAATAAAAACAAGAAAGGTAATTAATGGCAAATAAAAGGAGTGATTGTTCTTTCCTATCTCAAAGAAAAACATCTATTATGATTGCAGGGAAATAAGACAATC
>CAZXKH010000171.1:0-4974 GCA_964641385.1 uncultured Clostridia bacterium
AAGAGGCGGTAATGCAACTTAATCCCATTAACAGAGGCATACTCACTCCTTTCAAAGGGAAGCTTCTCTTCGGCCACCACATTAACAGGCAGAGAACTGAGAAAAAGAAAGAGAATTAATATTAGAAGACAAAGAGAAAGAAGACCCCTCCCAAGTCTATTTTTTACAGCCAATTTGGGCTCTAAATCATACATAACAAACCTCCAAAATGAGGACAATTGATTATTGATGTTGATCAAAGATAAAGAACAATTACTGCTCTTGATCTTTATCAGAGCAGCGAAAATGGCAAAAAAAAGGGCGCTCGTTTTATTTCTACTTGGCATATTTATCAGCAAGCAGCTGCTCATAAAGCCGCTGATAGGTACTCTCTTCCCTAATTTTAGCCAGACCACGGTTGAAGATTTCCAGATACTCCTGTGATTGGTCCACTCCCCTTGGAAAGAGCAGATGGCCTGAAACCTCAGAGACCACATTCTCTGTATACCCAATTTCAGCTATTTCCTCTTCTGAAAACTCCGACCTTAAAAGCTCCTTTCCCACAACTACATTGGAGATAAATACATCGATTCTACCCCTGATCAGCTGTGAAAAGCTGATGTATTCATCATCGGTTACATATACATTCAAAACACCCTTATCGGCCAGTTCCCAAAACTCATCTGTATAGGTCAAGCCCCTGGTAGCACCAATCTTAACATCCTGGAGATCGGTCAGCTCTTCCCAGCCCTCAATGGGGTTTTCGCCCTTATAAAAGAAGACCATTTTCTCGGTATTAACCGGATCACTATAATAGGAGTCCTTTGTTCTTGTCTCAGATTCGTACCAGAAGGCACTGGCATCATAATCGCCTTCCAGCATCAAATTATAGGCCCTCACCCAGGGCATAAAGGAAAACTCCACCTCATAACCCTCTTGAGCAAAGGCTTCTGTAATCACATGAGCTACAAAACCCTGGTGGGGTAAATCCTCACCAGTATAGGGAGCCCAAGGGCCAGAAGAAATCTGAAGAATTTTTTCACCCATGACTGGAGAAACTGCCAGCACTAATATTAAAGGAAGAAGAAGCATTGACCTGAAAAAACGCAACCAATTCATCCTGATCCCCCCCTTGATTAATAATAATTCCCTATACAACCTGCATAAATAACCTTACCAGCTCAGGGTCGAACTGACTGCCGGCACAGCAGCGCAATTCCTCCAGGGCCTCTTCCCTGGATATTGCTTCCTGGTATGGCCGCCCATTGGTCATAACATCATAAGCATCTACAATGGATATAATCCTGGATAGTAAGGGTATCTCCTCACCCTCCAGACCATCAGGATAACCACTTCCATCCCAGTGTTCATGATGGTATAGTATCTCCTCGGCCACAATGGCAAACTCCTTGGTGGAAGTTGCTATACTGTACCCCCTTTCAGGATGTTTTTTGATTATCTCCCATTCCTCTTCTGTCAGTTTCCCTGGCTTGACAAGTATTTTTTGGGGGACTGTAGTCTTACCTATATCGTGTAGGGTAGATAGAAGTGAAATTTTATGCAGGTCATAATCAGATAAACCCAGCTGTTCTCCCATTTTTATGGCCAGCTTCTCGATGCGATTGGCATGTTCTGTTGTTTCATGGCTCTTGGCCTCTAAGGTGCTCAACAGGCTGCTCACCAGGTTACTCTTGGCACTCCTGCTTTCAGTTAACTTATTTTGGTACATTTTATCATCGGCTTCATTTAAGACCTCATAGATATCCTGCTCTATACTGGTCTTAACCGCCATTCCCATTCCCAGTGAGATGGGATAGGGCGCATTACATTCCTTGCACTGAGTTTTAATGCGGTTATAGACCTTACCTGCCTCCTCCTTACTGGTTTGAGGAAGAAGGATTACAAACTCATCTCCTGCCCAGCGGGCAACAAGATCCTCGCTGCGGATAGAAGAGGTGAGTATTTCTGAGGTCTTAACCAGTAACTCATCACCCTTCTCATGGCCATAGGTATCATTAATCAGTTTAAGGCCATTAATATCTGCCATGATAATACTGATGGGTAACTGTCTTGCAGTATCCAGGCGATTTATCTCCTCCTCGAGAAAGGTTCTGTTGTATAGCCCGGTTAGAATATCATGGTACGAGATCTCTTTCAGCTTTTTTTGTTGATCCTCCAGGTCATTGATCATCTTTCGAAGTTTATGGCTCATCCGATCAAAGGCCCTGCCCAGGATCCCCAGCTCATCTTTTCTTGCAATAATTGAGTCCGGAATTAATGATGGCGGGATATTATCAAAATTACCTGCCGCAAACTGCTGCAGTTTATCGCTTAACTTATGCACAGGATCTGTAATAAAGCGCTTGCTGGTATACCAGATTACTGCAAAGAGGGATCCGAAGATTATGATGGAAAGAATCAGCAGCTGATTGCGAAGTTCATTAACCCGGGCATGATAATAATGGTCGGTAAAGGCCATTTCTAACTCACCCAGATAAAGGTCATCATAATAAATATCCTCTGTATCCTTCATCAGTCCACCGTTATTCAATTCATCCCGCTCTAAGCTGACCACAACCTCTCCCCTATCATCAACCACGGTTAATTGATATAACTCCTGGTTAACAAAGAAATACTCCAGGTTTTCTTCCAGTTCATCAAAATTATAGTTCCAGAGATAACCAGCACTAACACTGGATATAACCTGCAGGTACTGTTCAAAGCTCTCTACAAATATCCGCTCCTGTTCCTGATAGAAATCATTAACCAGATATACTGTATAACTGCCCAGGACAATTAGAAAGACTATACTTAAAGGAATAAGAAACTTATAGCTGAGTCTGTTGAAAGAAAGAGCACCCCCTTTTCTTTTATCTGTCGACATTTTACCCCTCCTGTTCACCCAACTAAAATCACTTGATCTGATGTTTGTCCAGGATTTCAGCGTAGGTTCCATCCTCTTTAATCTCCATTAAAGCAGCATTAAAGTCTGTCAGCATACTCTCTTCCTTAGGAATATCAGCATTAAAGGCAATAAACAAATCTTCACTACCAAGTGGGGGTTCAACAACATTTACTCTTGCCAGCCCCTCTTCAAACTCTTTTTCTAATTTATATAAAAGGACATTCTTATCTTCAACTATAAGATCGAAGCGACTTCCCAATAACATTCTCAGCAAAGTAACTGTACTTTCTTCCTGGATCTTATTCAGGTAGTCTGCTGCATCAAACTCAGCTGGATGAGCAAAACCCCTACGAACACCAATTTTATAGCTTTTAAGATCCTCAAGCTCCTGATACTCTATCCCCCTGCCCTCAAGCTCCATAAGGACAACCTCGGCCTTTGCAATAGGTTCCTGATGGTAATTAAAATAATCAAGCCTATCTGGAACAAAATAAGCAGTAACCAGGCCATCATAGTCCCCACGTTTGGTTAAACTAAAGGCTCTATTCCAGGGCAGAAAGTCTATTGTTACCTGGTACCCTGCCCTTGTAAAGGCCTCTCTAACTACTTCCGCTACAAAGCCCTGATTCTTTAAATTGGACCCAAGATAGGGAGGCCATTCCAGGGTAACCAGGTTGGCAGTCTTCTCTACAGCCAGCAGAGAACCATTTCCCCCAGGCAATAATAGAACTACCATTACTATCACCACTGATAACAGGATTACTCTTTTACCTGTCATAGCAACCCCTTCCCTCCATTTTTTGACGGCAAGAACAAATTACATGCTATTACTGGTCCCTCATAATCCCGTGTCTCATTAAGATCTGCTCATAGGTCCCATCCTCTTTAATCTCCAGGAGACCGGAATCAAAATCAGTCAGAATACTGTTTTCCTCAGGTATAGAAGCAGTAAAGGCAATAAATAAGTCCTCTCTTGCAAGAATAGGTTCCAGGGTTGCCACCTTCTCTGTCCCCTTCTCGATCATTTCATCCAGTAAATGATAGAGAACTTGCTTATCTTCAGCAACCAGGTCAACCCTTTTCCCAATTAACATCCTGAGCAGGCTTTCTGTATCTTCTGTCTCTACCTGCAAAAGGTAATCTGCCTGCTCAAATTCAGCTGGATAGGCAAAACCCCTGTTGATCCCAATTACATAATCCTTAAGATCTTCTAGCTCCTGGTATTCAATCTCCCTGCCCGCCAGCTTCATCAAGACTATCTCTGCCTCTTCGATGGGTTCCTGATGAAAGTTAAAGAGTTCATCCCGGGCAGGGGTATAGTAGGTGGCAATCAACCCATCATAGTCTCCTCTTTCAGTTAAACTAAAAGCCCTTATCCAGGGCATAAAATCAATTTTTACCTTATATCCCCTGCGGCCAAAGGCCTCCTTAACAACCTCTGCCAGATAGCCCTTATTATCCAAATCAGAAGCGATATAGGGGGGCCATTCAAGGGTGACCAGGTTAACAATCCTTTCTTCAGCACCGATAGAATTACTGCCCATCAACAGAATAAAGATCATAATTAAAAGAAAGAACTTGCTTAATTTATAAAACAAAGTATACCCCTCCGAATTAATCCTCAAAGAGTCTGTAAAAGCCTATCACTATAATATTCTCCTTAAATATCCAAATTCCTTTTTTTGCAATTACTATTGGCCGGTTATTTATGGAAATTTTAATTAACAATTAAAATTCTTAATAATAATTTTCCTGAATAAGATTAATCTAACTAAAATAACTGTTTCTGAGCTTATTTATCTGAACTAAATACTATAGTGGTCTTAATGAAACAGTATAATCCTTTGATCAAAGCTCTCTGCCGGGAGAAGATAGATTCTTTCTAATTGCCTTTAAATTATTATTTTTTTTATCGCCTGAATAGTTGGATTAACCATCAGGATGTATTATAATATATATTAGGGATAATCCGTATCAAAGTAGTATCATATTCTTCCATTTATTTTATTTTTTTTTGTATCTTTGCATACCAATCTATTCCCTTTAAAAAGTAGCAATAACATACATGGCATAAAAAAAATAATAAATAC
>CAZXKH010000172.1:0-4959 GCA_964641385.1 uncultured Clostridia bacterium
GATAGAGCATCTCTCTCCAGCAGTTCTGGACGCCGCAGATAGGTGCGCAGTAGAGCCTGTTCCCTTCTCCATGCCCTGATCCGGGCATGATCCCCGCTTAAGAGCACAGGTGGCACTTCAAGACCACGGTAGATTCTGGGCCTGGTATACTGGGGATAATCCAGTCGGTTGTGGTAAAAGGAATCCTGCTGGTAAGACTCCTCCTTGCCCAGTACACCCGGCAGTAGCCTGGCCAGGGCATCGATAACCACCATAGCCGGGAGCTCACCACCGGTCAGGACATAATCACCGATGGATATCTCCTGGGTAATCAGCTCCTCCCGTACCCGTTCATCAACACCCTCATAACGACCACAGAGCAGCAACAGCTCCTCCTCTTCAGCCAGTCTTGAGGCCAGGGACTGTGAAAATACCTGGCCCTGGGGGGTAAGCAAAATACGCCTGGTATCCTCCTTTAAGGGCAGGGACTCAACTGCCCGAAAGATGGGCTCCACCTTGAGCACCATTCCAGCCCCTCCCCCATAGGGCTGATCATCAACCTGTCGGTGTTTATCGCGGGTAAAGTCCCTGATGTCAACCAGTTCTATCTCCAGCAGTTCCTTTTCCTGTGCTGTCTTTAAAATACTGTAGTTGAGGGGCCCCGAAAACATTTCCGGAAAAATAGTCAGCACCCAGATCTTCATACTAACACCTCACTCAATCCCGAAGGCCTGCTGGTAGGCAGACCCTGATCTCCCTCTCCTCCAGATCGATGGCTTTAACCACCTCTCTGGTGGCAGGAATCAGCAGTTCCCTGCCCCTTTCATCCAGCAGGCGGTAGACATCATTGCTGCCGGTGCGGATAATCTCCTCCAGCCTGCCCAGATCCTCTCCCTGCAGGGTAAAAACCTTAAGCCCCAGCAGCTGATGAAGATAGTAATGGCCTTCGGGTAGCTCCACCAGCTCCTCCTCAGTAACCTTTAGCAGCCGGTCCCTGAGCTCTTCAGCCCCATTGCGGTCATCTATCTCCTCCAGCTTGAGCAGCAGATAACCCTGCTGCATGTTTACTGCCTCTACCGTAGAGATTTTAGGGCCCTCCGGCAGGTCGAGATAGACCTCTTCAAGGTCCTGAAATCGCTCAGGAAAATCAGTGAGGGGAATTACCTTCAGCCATCCCCTGATACCATGTGGTTTTGTTATTCTGCCGATGGCAATCATCTCATTCATCACCATTTAGTGCTGCATAATCTCCACAATGACTCTTTTTCCTTCCTTGGTGGCAGCAGCCTTGACTACTGTCCTGATAGCATTGGCGATTCGTCCCTTTTTACCAATGACCTTACCCATATCGTCATCAGCAACCTTCAGCTCAATAATAATGGATTTTTCGCCTTCTACTTCATGGACTTCCACTTTATCTGGTGCATCCACAATTGATCTGGCAATGATCTCCACCAGCTCCTTCATCGTATAACCTGGCAAAGAACCAGGCCTTCACCTCCTCTATTTGGCCTCTTTGAGATGATGGTATTTTTCCATGATACCATGATTACTGAATATATTACGAACAGTATTGGAAGGCTTGGCTCCCTTCTGCATCCATTCCAGAGCCCTTTCCTCATTCAGTTTAACTGTCTCCGGTTCAGTGGTGGGATCGTAAAAGCCCAGTTCCTCTATAAATCTTCCATCCCGTGGTTTTCTTGAATCAGCAACCACCAGACGATAAAAGGCATTCCTGTTACTTCCCATACGCTTTAAACGGATCTTGACCGACATTCTTTACACCTCCTGTTTTATCTTGCTATTGACCCAGGAAGGGAAGACCGCCACCCTTGAGCATTCCCTTCTTATTCATCTGACTCATCTTCTTCATCATTTTCCTGGTCTCTTTGAACTGTTTTAAAAGCCTGTTAACCTGCTGTACACTGGTCCCACTGCCACTGGCAATCCTCTTTCTTCGACTACCCTTGATGATCTCGGGTTTGCGTCTCTCCTCAGGAGTCATGGAGTTAATAATGGCCTCAATGGAATCAAGCTGCCCTTCATCCATCTCCAGGTTCTTCATCTGTTTCAGTTTTCCCATACCGGGTATCATGTCCATGATTTGAGATAAGGAACCCATGTTGCGGACCTCATGCAGCTGATCTAAAAAGTCTTCAAAGGTAAACTCCTGCTTCCTCATCTTCTCTTCCAGCTGTTGCGCCTTTTCAGCATCAAAGCTCTGCTCTGCCTTCTCAATCAGGCTCAGCACATCTCCCATACCAAGGATACGGGAGGCCAGCCGGTCCGGATGGAAGGGCTCAAGATCAGCATGTTTTTCTCCCACCCCTACAAACTTAATGGGAGCTCCGGTAACAGCCCTGACCGATAGGGCAGCACCTCCCCGGGCATCACCATCAAGCTTGGTCAGGATCAGCCCATCAATACCCAGCCGGTCATTAAAGGATTCAGCCACATTAACGGCATCCTGTCCGGTCATAGCATCAACCACCAGCAGTATCTCCTGGGGATCAACCCTCTTCTTGATTCTCTGCAGCTCCTCCATCATCTCCTGATCAATATGGAGTCTACCGGCCGTATCCACCAGTAGAAGATCGTGATGGTTCTGTCGAGCATGCTTAACCGCTCCGGAAACAATGTCCTCTGCCTGCTGTTTGTCGCCCATAGAGAAGACCGGTAAATCAAGATCATCACCAAGAATCTGCAGCTGTTTAATGGCAGCCGGACGGTAGATATCAGCAGCCACCATCAGGGGTGAACGACCCTGCTGCTGGAAGTGATGAGCCAGCTTGGATATAGTGGTGGTCTTACCTGAACCCTGCAGACCACAGAGCATAATAATGGTGGGAGGAACAGAAGACATCTCCACCCGGCTCTGCTCACCACCCATCAGCTCAGTAAGTTCCTCTTTAACTATCTTGATCACCTGCTGAGCCGGAGTCAGGCTCTTCATCACCTCATGGCCCACAGCCCGCTCCTCAACTCTGCTGATGAAATTTTTGACCACCTTAAAATTTACATCAGCCTCCAGGAGGGCCAGCTTTACCTCCCGCAGGGCAGCCTTAACATCCTTTTCTGAAAGCTTTCCCTTACCCTTCAGATTCTTAAAGGTTTCCTGTAGCCTCTCGGCCAGTCCAGAAAAAATAATTGCTTAAAACCCCCCTTCAGTAACTGACAGCCTCAATCTATCAGCTGCAACAGATCTTGAATTCTATTTCCCAAAACATCCCTCTTCTCTAAGTTCTTATCAAGTTCCAGCAGCCCCTGACGCAGCTCCTTAAGCAGCTGGTCAAAGCCCAGCTTGGTCTCACAATCCTCCAGGAACTCCTCTGCCCGCTTCAGGTTGTTATGAACAGCCTGGCGGCTAATATCATAGTGTTTTGCAATCTCACCCAGCGAGAGATCCTGGCAATAATATAGATCAACCATCTGTTGCTGGTGCTCGGTAAGCAGTTCACCGTAGAGATTAAAGAGAGATCCAATTCTGACCACTCTGCGCAGCAAAGAAATCACCTGCCTGTCAAGGTCAAAACATTTACAGTCATTAGTATAACCAAATCAAAGCTTGATGTCAAGAAAAATATTATTTTTATGACTACAAATTATCTAAAAAGCTACTCCCAGCGCCAGAATTTAATAGTTACCAGTGAGGTCACAACCATCCAGCCCGTCAAAAAGATAAGATTTGTGGCCATAGTATAATCACCTTGAATCCCAACTGTTATCTGTCTAAAGGCATCAGCCAGATAGGTGAGAGGAATTATTCTGACCACCGGCTGGATAAAACCTGGTAGCATGTCTACCGGGAAGAAGATCCCGGCCAGGAACATCATTGGAATTTGAACCATCTGGGCCAATCCTGAGCCACCTTCAATACTGCTGACAAATGTTGTCAGCATATACCCCAGGCTGACAAATACCATTGACCCCAGCAAAACTAAAAAATAAAGGAGATAAAGCGGACTAACAATATTGATATCAAAAACAAAGATCCCAATAGTCAGAATAATTGAGGCTTGAACAAAACCGACCAATATTTTTAATAGTATTTCACTGCTCAGCATAGCTGCCTTAGAAAGAGGTGTTACTCAAGTCCTCTGATCACCTTATTTACCCTTAGGCTTAAGAACTGCATGGCACCAAAAAACCCGAGCTGAATTAAGGCCATAGCCAGGATTCCAGGGAAAAAAGATATAGTCAAAATCAGATAGGCTATCTGACTTAATTAAGGCTTCAAATAAAGATAAACCCTGTTTATTTTTTGAAATAGGATATCGAAAACATTCTGTTATACGATGGAGATGGCCTCTCAAACAGAAATTATTTCCCCTTCTCCAAGATTCTCTTATAAGCATTGGAATAAACCATTTCGGCCTGTTCATTTAATACCATCAAAAAACCACCCCCATTAACAGGGGTGGCACTAAAACACTAACCTCCTCCCAGCTAAGGTCATGAACGGGATTTTTGTTCTCTTCAATAATATTGTCAAAGAGGTTCTGTTTTACATACTGCAACCTGAGCATCTTCTCCTCCACCGTATTCTCGGTAACCAGCTTATAGATAAAGACCTTATTCTCCTGACCAATACGGTGGACCCGGTCACTGGCCTGACGCTCCACCATGGGGTTCCACCAGGGATCAACATGGATCACAATATCGGCTGCCGTTAGATTAAGGCCCAGTCCTCCAGCCTTGAGGCTGATGAGAAAGGCCTGCACCTCAGGATCATTGTTGAAACGGTTAACACTCTTCATCCGTTCTCTGCTCTGGCCATCAAGGTATTCAAAAGTGTAATCCCGGTCCTCAAACTCCTCCACTATCAGCTTTAGCATCTGCACAAACTGACTGAAGACAATAACCTTATGCTCTCCTGCCAGGGCCTCTTCTACCAGCTGCATTAAACCCCTGAGCTTACCCGAGCTCATATCCTTCTCTTTTTCATCCTTAAGAACCAGCCGCGGATGGTTGCAGATCTGC
>CAZXKH010000173.1:0-4927 GCA_964641385.1 uncultured Clostridia bacterium
AAACAAGGAAGGAATTCAGGTTATGCAAAGCTGCAGCCAGCTTTAGAAATACTATTCTAGCCGGTGGTTTACCTGTCGAAGCGAAGCCCTTGATCCTAAATTAAAGCTTTGTGTTCAGCGACTGCAGGTCTCAACTATATCCGCTAAGGGGAAAAATTCTAAATGTACTGAAGATTTCCTTGACGGAGGTGGCTATCAGTTATAAAATAGGTGAAGAGAGGAGAGATCTCACTATTACTGCATTTTATGTCCATATTCAGTTTCCAGGTACTGGGTAGAGGAATGTGGTCTTTGGGTGGTGATTTGGCAGTAGAGGTATATTATTATCTCTTTCTGCTGTCAGTAACAGGAATTTAGTATTTTTTGGTTGCAGGAATTCTATTCTCTTTGACGAAAGTGTAGGAGTAGTATTGTTTTTAAGGAGGACAGGGAACAAAATGGCAGAGACTTTAATTGTGGAGGGTGGACCACCACTTGCAGGTGAGGTAAAGGTCAGTGGGGCTAAAAATGCTGCTCTGCCTATTATGACAGCCACTCTTCTTGCATCAAGTGAATGTGAATTAAATGATATACCTCAGCTTAAGGATGTCAGGCATCTGGCTGATATTCTAAAATCCCTGGGGGCAGAGGTGCAGTTCAAAGGTTCGGGTCAGGTTTATGTTGATCCCCGGGGAGTTGATACCGGTGAGGTCCCCGATGGACTGGTGAAGAAGCTGAGAGGCTCCTATTATCTGTGGGGTGTTTTGCTGGCCCGCCGTGGGTGGGCAAGAAGCTACCTGCCCGGGGGATGCCAGATTGGAAAACGGCCCATTGATCTTCATCTTAAGGGCTTTCGAGCCCTGGGGGCAGAGATCGATATCAGGGATCAGGTGCTGGAAGTAAGGGCCAAAAGGCTCCAGGGAGCAAGAATTTATATGGATTATCCCAGTGTGGGGGCCACCATTAATATCATGCTGGCTGCCTCTCTGGCAGAGGGGGAGACGGTAATTGAGAATGCTGCCAAGGAACCCGAAATTGTG
Source organism: uncultured Clostridia bacterium (assembly GCA_964641385.1). GTDB lineage: Bacteria > Bacillota > Halanaerobiia > CAZXKH01 > CAZXKH01 > CAZXKH01. The sequence continues at coordinate 1,020 of CAZXKH010000173.1, forward strand.
GATGTGGCCAACTTTTTAACCATTATGGGGGCCAGGGTCCGGGGCAGTGGCACCGATATAATTAAGATCCAGGGGGTTAAAGAGCTTCATGGTGCAGAGCATAGAATAATACCCGACCGGATTGAGGCCGGCACCTTTTTGCTGGCGGCAGCCATTACCGGTGGGGATGTTTATGTTAATAATGTTCTTTCAGAACATTTGAAGTCTGTTATCTCCAAACTGAAGGAGATGGGGATGATTATCGAGGAGGCTATCTCCGGTATCCATATTAGCGCCAATGGTTCCATTAAGGCAGCCGATATTAAGACTCTTCCCTATCCCGGTTTTCCCACCGACCTGCAGGCCCAGGGTATGGCCCTTCTGACTCAGACCAGTAACTGCTCAAGGATCATTGAGACTGTCTGGGAGGATCGCTTTAACCATGTTGATCAGCTGCAGAAAATGGGAGCTCAGATCAGGCTGGAGGATAGCGGAGTAGTGATTAATCCCGGCCCACTCAAGGGAGCCAGGGTTCGAGCCACTGATTTAAGGGCGGGAGCGGCCTTAATAATAGCCGGACTGGTGGCCTCCGGTCGTACGGAGATCACAGATCTCTACCATATTAAACGTGGTTATGAGGGAATACATAATAAATTAAAGTCCCTGGGAGCAAGAATAGAGCTCAGGGAGAAAGAGGACAATCCCCGTTAAGGCGGGGATTTTTTTATTTTAAAAGGATATTTTTATTGGCCTGAATAATAGATGGCTTTTAATGAAGATGCTTCGATCCTGATAGATCTCTTATCTTGTTCTAAGTTCCTCTTGCTCTGCATATGATTCTCAAGAAGCATACCCGGGAGGAGTTTACGGGATGAAGGAACTGGCCCTTATCTGGTTTATGATCGTCCTGATCCTGTTGCTTGTAATACCCTTTGTGGCCCTGAAGGGTGTCTTTTTTTTCGGAGAGGAGAGAGGGCCTGAGATTGTTGTCTATGACCATCGTCAAGAGCGGGTTTATCAGCTTGAAGTGGAGGATTACCTTCTTGGTGTACTGGGAGCAGAAATGCCGGCTTCCTTTCACATTGAGGCCCTTAAAGCACAGGCAGTGGTGGCCAGGACCTATGTGCTCCGTCGGCTCTCTGAGTATGGAGGGCAGGGCCCTGATCCTGTTACTGGAGCTCACATAACCTCTAATCCCCTTTATGATCAGGAATGGATGTCAGGGGTAGCTCTCCTTGCCCGCTGGGGCCCCGGTTACCTTGATTACTATCACCATCTCTCACAGGCCTTAGAGGAGACCAGGGGGCAGGTGCTGACCCATCAGGGGGAGCTGATTGAAGCCCTTTACCATGCCAGTGCCGGGGGGCGTACCGAGGATGCTTATTATCTCTGGGAGAATTATTATCCCTATCTGCAGGGGGTTGAGAGCCCCTGGGACGAAGGGTTGCCTGCAAATATGAATAACTACTCCTTTTGTTGGGAGGAGCTGGCATCTGGTTTTGATCTGGCAGATCCCCATCACCTGGAAGTCCTCTCCCGCAGCCCTTCTGGCAGGGTGCTGGTAATGGAGCTGGGAGAGAGGGTGATCAGCGGTCAGGAGTTTCGCAGTGGTCTTCAGCTGCCCTCTACCCTATTAAACTTTGATACTGTGGGAAATGGGGTGGTGGTTGAAGCCCGGGGCCATGGGCACGGGGTGGGTATGAGTCAGTATGGGGCAGAGGGGATGGCCCGTGAGGGATACAGCTATCGGGCTATTCTCGATTATTACTACCAGGATGTTAAACTGGGCTGGATTGATTATTAGCTGCTTAAGGGGTGAGCCTATGAAGCCCGGGATTGTTTTTGTTCTTTTAGCGCTGGCTCTATTCTCCCTGTCATCTGTTTCAGCCCTCTGGTCTCCGGATCCCTACTGCAGCTGTCGGGAGCGGGATCTATATCTCACTGAACCACCCATGGAGGGTGGTGATGTCTTCTCCCTCCAGCTGTTGCTAACTCAGCTTGATCTATTATCCGGTCAACCTGAGGGAATCTTCGATGAGAGAACAGAAAGGGCTGTGCTCAAACTGCAGTATCTTCTGGATTTGAGACGGGATGGCACCTTTACTTTTAGTCACTGGCAGGAGATCCATTCTCAAGGAAAGGCTGTTTTTTATTATACTCCACCGGCCATGGACCCTCCTCCTGGTGAGGTAGTGCTGCTGATAGACAGGGATCAGGGTCGGCTGACTGTCCTCAGTGATGGAGAAGATTACAAGGAGTATCCGGTCAGTGTGGGCCGTTATCCAGAGCTGACTCCAGTGGGGGAGTTTATCATTCTCGAGAAGCTCTACCACCTGGGAGGGGGCTTTGGCAGCCGCTGGATGAGGCTCAGTGTACCCTGGAATGGTTATGGTATCCACGGTACCAATAATCCAGGGGCCATCGGTTATCCTGCCAGTGCGGGCTGTATCCGTCTCTATAACCGTGATGTGGAGGAGCTCTTTGAGTGGGTGGAGAGTGGCACCAGAGTAATTATCACTGGAGAGCAGGAGCCAGTCTCTGTTCCTCAGAACCTGAGCATGAATAGTATGGGCCGGGATGTGATTCAGCTGCAGAAACGTTTACGGGAGGCCGGATTTGATGCTGGCCTGGCAGATGGTCTCTACGGTGAGCCAACTGTGAAAGCAGTCAAAGAGTTGCAGGGCTATTACGGTCTTCCACAGACCGGCAGGGCTGATCTCAATGTTCTTTATTTACTCGGTCTTCGATAGTGGGGAGGGAGGACTGGATGTCATCTTTATCAAAGGTCTTTGGTGTCTTTGCCCTCTGTTTATTAATTATTTTGATTCTGCTTGTTGTCGGGGTGTTATCGGGCAGGTTGAGCTTTGATGACGGAGCTTTTATTAATCCCTATGTTGATGTTGATCCTGAAAAAAACTATCAGCTTGAGTTATGGGCACACCATTTCTCATTAAGGGATGAGTACCGCAATTACCTGGAGCAGATGATAGAGGAGTTTCAGCAACTGTACCCACAGGTAGAGGTTAAGTACCGGCTTTTTTCACCTCTGGAAGAAGACAAAGCCCTGGAAGAGGCACTGGCAGAGGCTTCTCCCCCTGATCTTTACTTGAACTGGTGGGGTCCGATGAAGTTCCATTCCCTGCAGCTTCCTGTTCAGCACTATCTCAGCCGGGAAGAGGAATCGATGCTCAGTGAAGGCCTGGAGGGGATTGTGGTAGAGGAAAAAGGGATCTGGTCCTGGCCCTCCCTCCAGGCCCCACTTCCCTGGCTGGCCAGCAAGGAATTGATTGTCCCTCTTCTGAACAGGATGGGTCTTAATCTTAATGATATCTGGCAGGAGGGCTGGAGCTGGGAAGAGCTGGAGTTTATGCTTCAAGAAATAGAGTCTGAAGGGGAAAGGGTTCCTCTCATCTATCTCTCTGATAAGAGGGAGTTAAGCTCCCAGCTGCTGATTAACAGCAGCTCCTTAGGTGATCAGAGGGTGCTTTCAGAGCTTGAGCAGGCTGATCCAGATAAATGGGAAGAGGCCGAGAAGATGATTGACAGGTTTTTAGGAGATAATGAAGAGCTGGTGGAGGAAGCTCTTCATCTTCTCTGGTCAAAAAAGCTAATACTGTTGGCGGGAAGCAATTACAACCTGACCGGGTACCTGCTCTCACAGCAGGAACAGCAGGGGGTCCAGCTGGTGGTGCTACCTCCTCCGGGACCGGGTAAAATAAAGAATAACCGGCTTCCCTTTCAGCTGGTACGGTTAACTGCCTTTAGGCAGAGGGATTATCAGGGGGATGATCATACCCGGGCGGTGATGGAGCTGGGGCGCTTTATCTCCCGAAGTATCAGCTCACACTGGAGTGGCAGGGGCCTGTTATTTCCTCTCTGGGAGCTGCCAGATGCAGAGTACAGCCGGCCTGAAACTATATCTGAGGGGG
>CAZXKH010000174.1:0-4924 GCA_964641385.1 uncultured Clostridia bacterium
GATTCCGCACGCTCCATACGCTTTTTGAGGTTCTTGTTTTGCTCCTGATAGCGTTCATGGCTGAAAGCAAGAATGTAACGCATCTTATTATTGAAATACTCTCGATAGACAAGGTCCTGATCATAGACCTTAAACCCAGAAGAGATGAGCTTTTTCTGCCACTCTTTACTGGCCACTAAATCTGAAAATTTGGGTTCAATAAATCCCAAACCAGAAATTTCATCCTTGTCAAGGGCAGAAACATATGTCATCCCCTTCTTAGCTATAGCTTTTAGATTATCGGATGATACCATGCCCCGATCAAAGACTAGCATGTAGTCATCAATACCAAAACGCTCAACAAGAACGTCAAGTAGATCCTGTATTGTGGTTACATCCTGGGTATTACCCGGCATTACCTTCCAGTAGAAGGGGTAACCTTTTGGTGTAACCACCAGCCCGAGGGTAATCTGTTCTTTGTCTGGCCTATGGTCACGGGAGTAACCCTTAAAAGATAAAACACATTTTGTCCCTTCAAAGTAGCTGGAAGTAATATCATAAAAAACAGCCTTTTCTTGAGTAATATCAATCTCTTTGAACCTTCGGTACAGATGGGACTGCAGCTCTTTGTCTTGCTCTGTAATATTGTCAAGGGCACGATAGATTTTGAACTGACAGTCAGTGTAGAAATCATAATCTACCAGCCGTGGTAAAACAGTTCCTTCAGTCCAGTCGCGGATCTGAAACTTGCTTTGAGGATCTAAACAGCGGTTAATAGCCAGGGCCTCTGCATAGGGATGGGCATTAAAGAAGTCATCGAGCCCAAAATGTCCCCATAGGGTATCTAAAACTGCAACATCAAGGAATTTATAATGCGCTTTGGCTACTACGTCAGACCAGTAACCAACAAAGATATTATTAACCTGTTTAGCCTTTAAGATGAGTCTAATTCGCTCGGCTTCCTCGGGGGATAAAGAACCAAGGCTTGCGATATGACGATGTTTTACCCTACCCCCCTCACGATATGATTCAGTGAGAGAGTATGTTTCATATACCTTATCCTTATATGTTTTACGAGCTTTTTTTAGGAACATAGCAGCCCTCCCATGATAACTGGCTACTACAATTATATCACAGGATTTTGATATGGCAAGGCTTTAAATAATTCATTTCGAGATATTCTGTTTTATTCGCTACTACATTTAACTGGGGTGGACAATGTTAAGCCCCGGCAACTAAGGAACTGCAAAATAATGACGCCAACTCGGGTTTAAAGGTGCAGTAAGAGGCAAAGATAAAGGCTAACTCAAGCACTTATAATCTTTTTACTTGAGAAATTACTCCTTAGTAGGTTATAATAAAGATATATTCAACATTCATCGACAGGAGCAGGAGATTGCTTAACAGAAAATCTGGAAAAATCACTACTAATAGGGAGGGGTCTAATTCTCCGGTTTTACCGGAGCAGAATATGAAAGAGGATAAGAAGATCATCGTCACCGGAGCCAATGGAAAAATGGGTAGAGAAACGGTTAAAACTATACACTCAGAGCCTGGAATGAAGCTGGTAGGAGCTGTGGGCAGGAAGGATATGATTGGTGAAGATATTATTTCCCTGCTGGGGCTTGAAGGGCCACCTCTCGAAATAACTTCGAATCTGGAAGAGGCCATTGAAAGGACAGAAGCAGATACTTTAATTGAATTCTCAGTTCCAGGAGCTGCCATGAAGAATATTACCATCGCCCTGGAGAGAGGACTCCATGTTATCGTGGGTACCACCGGTTTAAAGGAAGAAGAGATCAAACAGCTGGAGAAGCTAACAGCAGAAGTACCTGGAAACCTGATCCTGGCCCCCAACTTCTCACTGGGAGCCAATCTGATGCTCAAGTTTGCAAGCCTTGCTGCCAGCTATTTCAAAAGAGCGGAAATAATTGAGATGCACCAGGATAAAAAGGAGGATGCTCCCTCGGGAACAGCTCTCAAGACTGCTCAGCTTTTAGCCCCCATTTGTAAGGGGAAAAAGGAAAAAAGAAATTCTCAGCCAGCAAGGGGAGAGGACTATCAGGGTATCAGTATTCACAGTGTCAGATTACCGGGCATGGTTGCTCACCAGGAAGTAATCTTTGGTGAAGAGGGACAGGTCCTTACTCTGAGGCATGATACATATGACCGCTCCTCCTTCATGCCCGGTTTGCTTTTGGCCCTTGATAAGATAAATGAGATCGATAATATGGTCTATGGGCTGGAAAACCTGATCAGTCTTTCGGAGGAATAAAAAAATAACCCCGGGATAAAATATTCTATACATCAATTACACAAAGGGGTTATAACACTTGGACATGCTGCATCTCTTTACCATCATGGCCATTAGAATTGCTGCTATTTATGTCTTTTTGCTCTTTTTTGTTCGCCTGGGGGGAAAGAGAGAGCTGGGTCAGCTGAACATCTTCGATCTGATCATAGCCTTTGCCCTGGGAGATATCATTGGAGATCCAATCATCGATGAAACAATCCCCCTTAGCAGACCAGTATTTGCCATCAGTATCCTTATCCTGCTGGAAATCATTACCTCACAGGTTGCACTAAAGAATGAAAAAATACGTAACCTGATTAACGGTACACCAACAGTGGTAATAGAGAATGGCAAAATAATCAGGGATAGCATGAAAAAAATGCGCTACACAACTGCTGATCTGCTACAGCAGCTGCGCCAGAAGAATATTGTCCGTTTAAGTGATGTTGAATTTGCCATCCTGGAAACCTCAGGACAGCTGAGCGTGATCCCCAAATCCCAGAAGAGACCAATCTCACCCGCAGATCTCAACATTAACACTAAATACGAGGGAGTACCCATCGTATTAATTAACGACGGACAGATTAAAGCTCAAAGCCTTAAAAAGCTTAACCTGACAGAAAACTGGTTGCATCAGGAGTTAAAAAAACTGGGAATTATTGAGGTAGAAGATGTATTGATAGCCACCCTTGATACTCAGGGAAGACTTCATGTTGACAAAAAGGAAGACCCCGACTCAAGTGCTGCCACCAGGGGAATCCAGCTGACATAAAATTATCCCCCTGGTTTACTTAACACAGGGGGTTTACATTTTTATTGCTTATAAAAAACGGCGAAAGACATCCAAAAGCTCCTCAATAACCTCCTCTTCCTGTCCTTCCTTCTCCCTTAACGCATTAACAAAACAGCTGCCAATATGTTCCTCCATAATCTGCAGACTGACGCGATTCAGAGCTCCTCTGGCAGCAGCTATCTGGTTTAGGATATCGATACAGTAGCGTTCTTCTTCGATCATATTAGCAATTCCCTTTACCTGACCCTGGATCTTGCTCAGACGACTGCAAAGATCTTCTTTACCTTCCTGACTTCTATTCTTTTTTTTCATTCTTACACTCCCCTTTAAAGAAAAGAGTGTCAACTTCTATCCCAGCAGGGTCAACAGCACCCCTGCTGCCACCGCTGAACCAATAACACCGGCCACATTGGGTCCCATGGCATGCATCAGCAGATTGGTCTCCGGATTGGCCTCCCGACCCAGCCGCTGTGAAAGGCGGGCTGCTGTAGGAACCACTGAGACCCCGGCTGCACCAATAATGGGGTTAATCCGACCACCTGAAAGACCTGACATTACCTTGCCCAGCATCAAACCAACAAAGGTGCCCATAGCAAAGGCAAAGAGACCCAGAAAAAGAATCCTCAAAAACTCCAGGGTAAAGAACTGCTCACCGCTAAGACTGGAACCAATACTGAGCATCAGAAAGATGGTCACTATATTAACCAGTGCATTACTCGAAACCCTTGCCAGGCGAGAAGTATAACGACATTCACGGAAAAAATTACCCAGCATCAGCATCCCCACCAGGGTCACGGCCGAAGGAACTATCATGGCCACCACTATAACTACCAGCAAAGGAAAGAGAAGACGCTCTCTTTTGCTCACCCTGCGCAGCTGCTCCATCTTAATGCCCCGCTCCCTGCTGGTGGTAAAGAGCCTGATAATCGGAGGCTGAATTAAGGGCACCAGGGCAATATATAGATAGGCAGCAATGGCGATGGGTCCCAAAAGGTGTGGGGTTAAATGGGAGGATAGATAGATGGCCGTTGGACCATCAGCACCACCAATAATACCTATAGAACCGGCCTCTGCCGGAGTAAAACCAAGCCAGAGTGCTCCAAGAAAGGCAGCAAAGATACCAAACTGAGCCGCAGCTCCCAAAAGCAGAGTTTTGGGATCGGCAATTAAAGGAGAAAAGTCGGTCATAGATCCAATACCCAGAAAGATAAGTGGGGGATAGATAACTGTCCCCGCTTGAAGGTAATAGAGCAGGCCTCCAACTGCCCCCTCAGTCTCTGGGGAAGCTGTAATCCCGGTTAGCGGCAGATTGGCCAGCAGGATACCAAAGGCAATGGGGACCAAAAGCAGTGGCTCCATTTCCTTTTTTACTGCCCAGTAAAGCAGCAAAAAGGCGAGCAGGATCATCCCCAGCTGCTGCCAGCTTAAGTTTACAATTCCCATCTGAGATATTAGCTGCGAAAAACTGTACTCCATCCTTCTGACAGCTCCTATTCTATTCTGATCAGTATTTCTCCACTCTCCACCCGCTGATCCTTATCAACCCTGATCTCTTTTACTACTCCCCCACAGGGAGCATCAATCTCATTCTCCATCTTCATAGCCTCCAGGATCAAAAGGAGATCTCCCCTTGAAACCTGCTGTTCCAGCTGTACTGCAATGGAGACCACGGTTCCAGCCATGGGTGCCGAAACAACTCCCTCCTGACTATCCTGCTGTGGTTTTCTTTCCAGAGCAGGAGAAGGAGCTGACTGCCGCTCTCTGGGCCGGGTAGAGGAGCTTTTAGGAGCTGACACCATATTCTCCTCAGTTCCAGTTTCAACCTCCTCCACTTCCACCTCAAAGACCCTTCCCTCTAC